>CAJAXU010000552.1 GCA_903948045.1 uncultured beta proteobacterium
CGCGACCTCACGCCGCTGCTGGGCGGGCTCAGCAGCCCGAGCCGCGAGTTTCATTGAGCGTCGACCTGCGTCATTCCCACCGAGTGCCCGCGTCATTCCCGTGCAAACGGGAATCCAGGGCTGCATGGATCCCCGGTCGATCTGCGCGTTGCAGCGGGTTTACACTGGTCTGGCGCGCACCCCTGATGTCCGTGAGCACAAACAGACCCAAGTTACCGGACTCGGTTAACTGATGAAAATGGGATTTAGACACATCAGGGTTTGATCAAACGCCAATAAATCACTCAATTAACCATAGAAATCCCATATGAGCATTGTTCGCTATCTTTGTACGCTGGCATGCGCCGTATCGCTGACCGCCCAAGCTCAGGGGGTCGATGGTGTCTGGCGCGGCACCTTGGCCTGCACCGAAGGGGTTGGCGCAGCCAGCGCGCTTCAGGCCTCAAGCTCCGCAGTGGCTCTCAATGTGACGGGAGGTAAGGGCGTCATCTTGACCGATAACGCTGAACTGACCGAACAGCTTACGCTGGCCATCGAAGGCCGCGGCGCAGGGCGGATTGAGGTTTCAGGTGTTATCAAGAGCGCACCTGAGCGCACTTGGTTGATCCAGGCGGAAGGTTCGGTTGTCAATGGCCGACTGCGCGTAGAGGCCCCTATGTTCCGGGCCGACGGCAAGACCCTCGTACGCAGGGCCTGCTTGTTCGATCTCCAACTGTCGCCTTTGCAAGGGCGTCAATCAGCGACCGGGAATGCTGCGCGCGGAGCGCCAGCGTCTGCCGCGCCAGCCGCTCCAGTAGCGGGTATCGGTCCTGATGAAGACCCGATTCGAATCCAGTTGCAGGGAACCCAGGACCCGACACGCCTCAAGGACTTGATCGGTTTCTTGGCGAATCTCAAGGCGAGCCGGCGTGGCCCTGACAGCCGCAATATCAGCAGAGAACAGTGGGACAGAATGGCTTATGAGGAAGCGAGGGCGTCGCTCGCTGTCCTCAACTCCTTGGGGGCACTCGGTCTTAACGTCTACCTTGACAAGCGACACCCCGCCTTCAAGCGCGATCTGTCGGGCGCCTCCATGCTAGGAGATGGCAATTCGCCGGTGCGGGTGCTTCTGCTGGATTCGAGTACGCGGATATCCGGACGCACATTGGTCGGGTCCAGCGCCATGACCTTGTTGCTTGGCACCGAGCCGGCCAAGCTGCAGCAAGGTGGCCGCGAGGTCATCACGCAGGGCGGCATGTCGACCCGAGACAACCCGGTGCCAGAGCAGGATCGGCGGCTCTATCGGGCCCAAGTCACGCAAAAATTACGGGTAATCCTCGCCGCCAAGGGCATCAAGCTGGCGAGCCCTCCAAATGCTGGCCCTGCCGCTGACCTGGAGCTCGTGGTTGCAGAGTGGCGCGATGATCCTACTCAAAACGATGGTTTAACAAGCTTTCGCAACTACCCAATCGTGGTGGTCTTTGACGGACAACTGGCACCGACGCCAGGGGTCGAGGCTGTGCTGGCTGTGGGCAAGACGACGTCGGAAGAGTTTGGCGAAAGGCCGGTTGCCATCTTCAAGGAATTGGTACAGAACCTTCAAGGGCGACTTGGTGATGCGCGTTTTGAAAAGCTTGCCGCCATCGCCCCCGCTGATCTCGCTGCGGTCCGCACCCAGCAGCTTGAGGCAGAGCGCAGCGAGAACGACCGTCTTCGTCAGGAAATGGTCGATCGCATCAACCGCATCAAGGCTGCTGTGGCCCAAAAGACCGACCTCGCGGGTGTCCTCAGGGTTTATCGGAGGGGCAAAAACTTTGCAGGCAAGCCAGAGGGGGCCTACTGCACGGTCAAAGCTGAGGACGCAATGGTTTTGCTGGGATTTGTGCGCTCACCGAGCTTTTTGACCTGGACCCGTCTGGCCAAAGGAACAAAATTCAGCAAGGTCTATGACACTGCAGACGATCTTTACGCTGCCATTTCGGAGGATAAATGCTACATCGTTGCCGACAATGCAAATAACCTGAATAAATACATGACGGCCATCGGCCGCGATGGGCAATTCGCTTACAACGTTGGCCCAAGCATGAACCGCGAAGAAGCAAGCGAATCTTTCGCCATGTCTCTGGGTTTCGACAATTACTCAGACTACGATTTTGCCCAGAAGATTGGCGACGCGTCGACGGAACAGGTGCGCACCCTCAAAGAATTAGGCGCAGGCACCTTGTCGACCTTCAAAGCGGCAGTGGGCCGAATGAATGGGGGCAAGTACAGCACCGAAACGGCACCGTCGGCGACAGCACTGCTTGGCTTTCTGGACGACGAGCTCAAGGGTGGGCGAGTCGGCAAGAGCGCAATCGACTACCGCCGCGCTGAAGACAAACGATTGGCTGAGGAGGCGAAATTGCGCGAGCAGCAGGCAGCCAAGGATCTTGCCGAACGGGCCAAGGCCTTCCCCTTCATCGCGGTCCTGACCTGCGGTATGGGGCGGGACCACATCAATGTGTTGGCCTGCTTTGCCGCCCAGGGCTCATCGAGCGTGGACACAGAACTGCGCCTGACCAACGGTGACGCCACAAACATGTACAAGGCGTACACGTTGAGCTCGGCTGGGCAGGAGCGACGGGACGGGTTTTACATCGACTTGCGGAAGAACTTTTCGATAAAGGCCCAAAATTCGCACGGGACACTGATTCTGGGATTGAAGGTCATCGACCGCGTTTCAGGCAAGGTGCTCTTCGAGAATCAGGCTGCAAAATTTGGTGTGCTCAGCGTGTCCAATTGACCCTCGCTGCAGGCCGTCACAGACACGCCGCCGGTATCGCCAGGATGCGCTCGTCGAGCCAGCGGGCGCGTTCGTCGTTGTTGATCACCAGGCCGACCGGGCAGTCGTGGGCCTGCACAAATTCTGACAGCGAGCGCAGCGCGCGCTTGTCGCCCTGCTGGTTGAGCTTGATCTCCACCGGCAGGCAGGTGGCCGGGCCAAACTGCCCTTCCAGAATCAGGTCAATCTCGGCGCCGCCCCGGGTGCGGTAGTGAAAGGGTTTGACCTCGATGCCAGCATTGCCAAACCCCCTGAGCAGGGTCTCGACGACCATTCCCTCCCAGGATTTGCCGGCCACCGGGTGGGTCGCCAGCAACTGGGCGTCGGCAATGCGCAGCAGCCGGTGCAGCAAACCGCTGTCGCGCAAGTAGCCCTTGGGGTGCTTGACCAGCTGTTTGGCGGCTGAGCGGTCCCAGGCCGGAATGTGCCGCCAGACATAGGTGTCGTGCGCAATGCGCAGCCAGTCGCGCACGGTCGGTTCGCTCACGCCCAGGGTGCGGGCGATGTCGGCGTTGTTCAGGATGTTGCCCGAGTGCTGGCTCAGCAATTCGACAAACTGCCTGAAGCGATCGCGATTGAGCGAGGGGAACAGTGCGCCGATGTCGCGCATCAGGTAGCTGTCAATGTAGTTGCGCTGCCAGAGTTGGCGAAACACCTCACTGTTGTTGAGCCACGGCTCCGGGTAGCCACCGGCAAACCAGTATTGGCGCACCTGTTGCGCGCTAATTGTTGGCGCGGCCGCCGCTTGCAGTTCAGCCACCGACGCGCCCTGGCTCAGCAAGGCGTAGAGCGTTGGCGGGGGCTGCTCCCAGGCCTCAGACAAACTCAGTGGGGCCATTTCCACCCGCGCCACCCGGCCCGCCAGGCTTTCTGAGATGTGCCGAACCAGGTCGGGCGAGCTCGAACCCGTGAGCAAAAATCGACCTTTTTTGGAGCGGTCCCGATCAATCGCGACCCGCAGGGCGGCGAAAAGCGCGGGAGCGAGTTGCGCCTCGTCGACCACCACCTGGTTGTCATGCAGGCGTAAAAACAGGTCTGGGTCGGCCAACACCTGCTGCCGGTCGGCCGAATCCTCCATGTCAAACCGCTGCCACCCGCTGCCCAGCCGGCTCAGCAAGGTGGTTTTGCCACACTGGCGCACACCGGTCAGCACCACACAGGGAAAGTGCGTCAGCAGCGTCTGCACCTGGGCTACAATATGGCGGCTCAACATACCTGTAATTAATAAGTTTTAACTTTACTATTTACAGTATTCTAGGCGGATGACGCCGCTTTCCCGCTACTCCCCGGCGTGAAACTGCGCCGCGTTGCGGCCTTTGAACGGCGAGTAAAAGGCCTTGATGCTGGCCATGTCGGCCTCCACGTCGCCGGTGGGCACAAACACGGGCCCCAGGCCGCTGCGTTTGCGCTCGTAGTCCATGTAGGCCATCACGATCGGCACCTGGGCGCCCAGGGCGATGTAATAAAAACCGGTTTTCCAGTAGCGCGTCTTGCTGCGCGTGCCCTCGGGCGGCACGATCAGTTGCACCGGCCCCGGCGCCTGCTGCAGTGCGGCCACTGAGGCGGCCACCAGGTTGCCGGCCTGCGCCCGGTTTACCGGGATGCCACCCAACCAGCGCATCACGCCGCGAAACGGCGGCCGAAACAGCTGCTCCTTGCCCATCCAGTACACGTTCAGGCGCAGCGCAAAGGCCACCATCAGGGTGTATGGCAGGTCCCAGTTGCTGGTGTGCGGCGCGGCAATCAGCACGCTCTTGCTGGCCCCAGCAGGCAGCGCCCCTTCAATGGTCCAGCCGGTCAGCCGTAAAAAACCGACCGATACGCCACGCAACAGCGTGTTGATCACAGGGGTGTCAAAAATGGTGTGGTGCATGGGGTCTTTGCGTGTTCGCAAAGCAGCCCATCAACAGGCGCCACGCTGCGGTCAGATCAAAAACCAGATTATCCGGCACGCGCCAGCAGACCAGGCCAGCAGGCCCAGGCTGGCCCTGCGCGGACAGCCGCTACCGGCAATGCGGTAGTGATTTTCAAGGCTTAGCCGTATTACCGCTCGAGGCTTCCCGTCCTACGCTTAAGACATCGGTTTCAGCTGCCATGCAACTGCTGCCCGACCGCTCTCCGATTCATCTTTCAACTGAGGACCCACCATGAAAACCCCCGCCCGCCGGCTTCTCCCGTCTGCCCTGTCCCTGGCCCTGCTGGCCGCCTTTGCCGCACCCACGGCCTTTGCCGCCAGCATCACCGTCGACCCCAGCGCCCTTGATGCAGCGGTGGCCGGTGACGGCAAATGCTCACTGCGCGAAGCCGTGCTGTCGGTCAACGCGGGCGCCAACGTGGGTGACTGCGTAGCCACCGTGCTGGAGGCCTATGGCAGCAACGACACCCTCAACCTGCCCGCTGGCGTCTACACGCTGACCCGCATCGGCTTTGACGAAACCTTTGTCGACGCCCAGCCCGGTAACTCCGCCGCAGTGCCCACCGTCTCCAATGTGGCCGATGCCACCGTGGGTGACCTGGACCTGCTCAAAAGCGTCAAGATCATCGGCGCCGGTGCCGGCTCCACCACCATCACCTGGAGCAGCGACGCCGGGGTGACGCGCGACCGACTCTTTCACATCAATGCCGCCACCGGCACCGTGGCCGTCAGTATGCAGGGCCTGACCTTGAGCAATGGCCTCACGCAAGAGTCCCTGATCAAGGTGGGTCCGACGTCGACCTTCGGCATTCTGCCCACGCTCTACTACCTGCGCCGCGCCGGTGGCGCCGTGGCGGTTGGCCCTGCCGCTTCGGTGGTGCTGGCAGACCCCAACAAAACCGGCCAGGCCAGCTCCGAGGGCCGTGGCGGCAGCAAGAAGCCCGGTACCACGGGTGAGGAGGGCGGCGCCACCCTCACGCTGGAGATGAAGCAGGTCACCGTCACTGGCAACTCGGCCCAGGGTGATGGCGGGGGCATCTACACCGCTGCCGCGCTGACCGCCAGCGGCCTGCTGGTCAGCAGCAACAACGCCAGCACCAATGGCGGCGGCATCTACAACGAAGGCAACACCACCATCAACGACGCCACCATCCGCGACAACGTCTCTGAGGGCGGTGGCGGCTTCTTTGCCACCGGCAGCAACACGGTCAACTTCTCCGGCGTCACCATCAGCGGCAACAAGGCCGTAGGCGGTGGCGGCATCAGCGGGCGCTCTGGCGTGACGCTGCGCCTGCTCAACAGCACGCTCAGCGCCAATGTGGGCAGCGACACCGGCGGCGGCCTGTACACCAATGGTGCGGCCGAGCTGCGTTTTGTCACCATTGCCCGCAACCTGGCCGGCGCTGATGCCTCCACCGCCGGCTCGGGCATCAACACCTTTCCCTCGTCCAGCAAGCTCGTCACGATGAAAAACGTGCTGCTGTCGGACAACCGCAAGGGCTACACCGACGGCATGAGCGCCACCGAGATTGCGGCCCTGCCCTCTGCCAACTGCGGCAGCACCGGCAGCTCGCTCAATGTCTCGTCGCGTGGCTACAACCTCAGCAGCGACGGCAGCTGCCAGTCGGTGCTTAACCTGGCCGGCGACCAGAACAGCAAAGACGCCAAGATTGGTGATCTGGGTGACAACGGCGGGCCGGCCCTCACGCATCCGCTGTTGGCTGGCAGCCCGGCGCTGGGGGCAGGGCAGGCCGAGGCCGATGTCAATGTCGACCAGCGCGGCCAGGCTCGCGACGCCACCCCCGATATCGGCGCTTATGAGCTGCCGACCGCCGTCATTGCCGCGGCCGACACCGGCACCGTGACCGACACCAGCCTGAGCAGCTCTAGTGGTGGCGGCTGCACCGTCAACCCCAACGCCGGCTTTGACCCCGGGCTGCCTGCGTTGGTGTTGGCGGCACTGGCGGGCTTGTTTGTGCGGCGGCGGGCTCGCGGCAAAGGCACAACTACCTGAATTCAGGTACTGATTCACCAGCCTAACCGGTATTGGTCTGCGCCAGTGTCCCGGCTACGCTTGTGATCAAGAGCAAGAAGCACGTAAAAGAACAGAAAAGGTAACCCTCATGGAAACAATGCAATGGACCACAGCCGAGTCTGTGGCCACGCGGCACCATGAGTCGGTGCCCTTCGCCTTGGCGGCTTTGCCCGCCATGACCCGCGTACTGCTGGTCGAAGACCACACCATGTTCCGCGAGGCGATCCGGCTGATGCTGGGGCAGGAGCCTGACGTTGAGGTGGTGGGGGAGCTGCCGGACGGCACGGGATTGCTGGCGGCGGTGGCGCGGCTCAGCCCGGACCTGGTGGTGATGGATGTCAGCATGCCGGGGATCAACGGCATCGAGGCCACGCGCGAGCTGCTGGCGCGCTTTCCGGGGCAAAAGGTGCTGGCGCTGTCGGCCTTCAACTACCGCCAGTTTGTGACCGAGATGCTCGAGGCCGGCGCCATTGGCTACGTCATCAAGTCGGCGGCGGGCCAGCAGCTGCTGCAGGCGATCCGGGTGGCGGCGCAGGGCAAGACCTACCTGTGCCCGGAGGCGGCCGCTATTTTGGTGGAGGCGAGCCGGCGCAGCGGCTCGGCCCATGCCGGGGCGGCGGAGAACAAGCGGCTGGGGCGGCGCGAGACGCAGGTGCTGCGCCTGCTGGCCGAGGGCAAGAGCTCGCCGCAGATCGGGCAGGCGCTGCACATTGCCCCCAGCACGGTGGATGTGCACCGGCGCAACATCATGGACAAGCTGGAGCTGCGCAGCGTGGCCGAGCTCACCAAATACGCGGTGCGCACCGGCCTGACCGGCATTTAAACCAAGGGAATATCACCATGCCATTCAAGCTCAAGCGCCACCCGTCGTGGCTGTTGTTGGCGGTTGCCGCAGCCGGCGCTGTCAGCGTCGCCATTGCGGCCACTGCACTGTCGTTCTCGGCTGTCGTCAATGTTTCACAGACGGCCGCGCCCAGCGAAAAAGCCAAGAACGTCCGGCTGGCCTACCAGGTCGGGCTGGAGTTTCGCAAAGCCTGGCTCTACACCTATGGCGAGGCCGATGGCGCCAGCGGACGCGGCAATGTCTACGCCCGCCGCTCCTTTGATGAAGGCGCCACCTGGTCCGCGCCAGTGCTGCTGTCGCGCGATGGCGCTGGCAACGCCACCGGCGGCCAGGTCATCACCACCGCCGGTGGCTTCAGCACCGCGGCCGACAACAATAAGCCCAACATCTTTGCGCCACCCAGCACCAGTGGGCCCAAGGTGGTGGTGAGCTGGACCAGCGCCTACTGCCCCAGCGACCCGCTCACCGGCCACGCCGGCAGTTACACCAGCGCGGTGCAGGGCCAGTCGGCCCTGGTCAGCGGCGGTGCGGTGGACCATCCGTTTCATTGCCTGTGGGTGGCCACCACCACCGACCCCGAGCTGACCAACTGGACGACCACCCAGCTCACCACCGGCGCGCGCGATGCGCTGGGGGACGTGCTGGCCGGCAACAGCACCGGCACCAGCTTTGCCCTGGCCTGGCAGGAAGACCCGGCCGGCCTCAAGCCCGGCGAAGCCGAAGGGCCGGGTGACGGGGGCAGTGGCGCCACAGTCACGCCCGGCACCAACATCTGGTACAGCGCCGCGCCCAGCCCCAATGGTCTCGTGCTGCGCAGCAGCATCCGCCAAGCCAGCGACAACAACAGCACCGCCACCGGCGCGGCTGGTGCTTCGCGGCCCAACCTGGGCATCAGCGGCAGCACGGCGGCACTGGCCTATGAAGAGTCGTCCTGCCCCGGTGGCAGCTCTGGCAAATGCATCGTGTACCACAGCTTTCCCACGCTGGCGCCCACCTTCAGCACCGCCGAGGGCGCTGCCGGGGAGGCCGGTGCCATCGTCAGCGACGTGACGCAAAACGCCCGCCGTGTGCGCCTGGTACTGCAAGGCGCCAGTGCTGCGCCCACCGCCAATTTGCGCACCCTGCTGCTGTGGCGCGAATCGGCCGCCACTGCGGGTGAGGGTGCGCCGGCTGACATTGTGGTTCGCCGCGGCATTGCCGGTGCCAGCGCCAGCGCTTCCAGCGGTTATGCCGGGGCCGACATCCTGGTCGACAGCCCGCGCCGCCTGACCGATGTGGCCGCCGGCGGCGGCAACGCCAATGCCCACCGTGCCCTGATCCGCAACAACCTGATCGCCCTGGCCTATGACCAAACGCCCAGCATGGACGGCGCCAACCCCGAAAAAACCCAGCCCACCACCGCCACCTACAACCTGTTCCTGACCCGCTCCACCGACAGCGGCGCCAGCTGGGACAGCGCCCGCAACCTGTCGGGCCTGACCGAGCCCGGCATGCGCGTGGTCGAGCCACGCCTGGTGCCCACGCCGGGCACCGTGATCAACCCGGTGACGGGTGTGGCCGGCCCGGGCGACACCCAGGATGTGAATGTCTTCTATGTCGCCTATGGCACCGAGAAAAACGACGCCACCGGCGCAGCCGGTCGGGTCTATGTTTCCCGCAGCATCGACCAGGGCCAGAACTTTGAGGCCTTTGTGGCGCTGCCAGGCACCGCCGGCGGCCAGTCAGAAGCGCAGCTGCGCCCCACGCCCGACGGCAGCGCCGTGGCGGCACTGTGGATGCAGGAGCAGACTGTTGACGACCCGCTCAGCAAAGACGCCCTGTTTGCTGTCGCAACGCCCGCCCTGGTGCCCGCGCCAGAAATGCCGGCTGGCGCCGGCTGCAGCATGGCCAGCCAGGCCCAACAGCCAGACCCCCTGCTGCCGCTGCTGGCCGTGCTGGGCCTGTTGGGCTTGCTGCTGCGCCGCAAACGCCAGCCCTGAGCGATGCCACCGGCCAGCGCTGCCGCCGGGCTGCGGCCCGGCCGGGTCCGGCTGGCCATGGCGCTGGGGCTGGCTGATGCGCATGTGCGTCTGGCGCTGCTGCTGACGCTGCCGGTGTGCTTGGCGCTGGGCTTGAGCGTGGGCCGGTGGATGCGGGTGCCGGTGGACTGGCCGGGCTGGCTGTCTTTGCTGCTGGTACAGCCCCTGCTGGAAGAGCTGGCGTTCCGGGGCCTGGTGCAGGGCTGCTTGCTGCACCTGGTCAGCCAGGCCGGCAGCCCACGCCGCTGGGGCCCGGTCACCTTGGCCAATGCCCTGACCACACTGCTGTTTGTGCTGCTGCACCTGCGGGTGCAGCCCTTGCCCTGGGCGCTGGCGGTTGCCGGCCCATCGTTGCTGCTGGGCCATGTGCGCGAGCGCCTGGACAGCGTGTGGCCGGCCGTGCTGCTGCATGTCTGGTTCAACCTGGGGTTTTCCCTGGCCGGCGGCTTGGCGCAACAAAAAAGCTGGCAATTATTTTCAAATCATTCCTAAGTTGTTCATAATTCATTCATAAACAAAATGTTTCAACAAGAAACAAAAAGGGATCGGGGAATGATTTGAATCAAAGCGTTCGAGCCGCGACTGGGCCGCTGCGTCCGTCTGCCGTCGCGGCAAATTTGGAGCATGCCGGGTCTTGGGGCCTGTGGCCCGCTTGGGCCGTACTGGGCATCTCGCTGTTGCTCACGCTCGGTCTGGCCTGGCAAGTCAAGCGCGATGCCGAGGCCGACGCGCTGCGCCAAATGGCCCTGCTGTGCGACCAGTTGGCCTCCCGGTTTCAAGACCGGCTGGCAACGCAGGCGCAGATGCTGCGCAGCGGCGCCGCAATTTGGGCCAACAGCACGCAACAGCAACAGCAACAGCAGCCCGACTGGCTGACGCTTGGCCAACAAATGCAATGGCAGAGCGGGGCTGGTGGTATGGCCGACATCGGCATGATCCAGTCGGCGCCGCGCGCGCGTTACAGCCCAGTGGTGTTCATGGCACCGCAGTCCCATCGCCACGCGGAGCTGCTGGGCTTTGACATGCAGTCCGACCCAGCCGCCAGCGCGGCGCTGGCGCTGGCGCGCGACACCGGGCGCACCATCGTCTCGGCACCAGTGGCCTTGCCCGGCAGCTGGTCTGGCACCGGCCAGGCGGACGTGCTGCTGTTGGTGGTACCGGTGTATGCCGGCCACCTAGTCACTGACACGCCAGTGCGGCGCCGTGCCGCCCTGCTGGGCTGGGTCTACGCGCCGGTGCGCCTGGCGGATGTGTTGGCGCGCATCGTGCAAGACTGGCAAGCGCTGCCGGGCCCTGGCGACTGGCGGCACCTGGCTGCTGGCCTGCAGGCCACCATCAGCAACCACTCAGACCACCCAGACCACCCAGACCAAAGCGACCGCTATCAGCCCGCACGGTCCCAGCCCGCCACGGCCCTGCACCAGCAGCGGGTAGTCACATCCAATGGCCAGTCCTGGCTGCTGGCCCTGGACAGCCCCAGCGCTGCCAACAACCTCAACTACACCCAGGTCTGGCTCAGCCTGGGGGCCGGGCTGGTGCTGGGTCTGCTGCTGTTTGCATTGCTCTTGTCGGTCATCCAGACCCGCGGCCGTGCCAGCCAGATGGCGCGCCGCCTGACCCGCAAGATCAGAGAAGCCGACGCAGCATTGCGCCACAGTGAGGCCCGCCTGCGCAGCACGCTCGACACCCTGCCGTACCTGCTGGTAGAGCTTGATCTGCAGGGCGTGTACCATGATTTGCATGGGCCTGAGGTGGCATTGACAGGCCCGAACTCCACCATTCTGGAGGGGCAAAGCGTGCGCGATGTGTTGCCACCGGCGGCAGCCCAGACCTACCTGGATGCGCTGCAACAAGCGCACGTCGCCGGCAAGGCCTATGGTTACCAACTGTCGCTAGACACGGCCGACGGCCCGCGCTGGTATGAGCTGTCGGTCTCGCGCAAACTGGCCGCGCTAGGCGCCGAGCCCCGCTTCATCGTGCTGTCGCGGGACATCACGGAACAGCGTAATAACCAGATGACGCTGCAGCGTGCCTTGACCTTACAGGAGACCATGCTGGACGCCTCGGTCCACGCCATCTTTGCCACCACGCCGCAGGGCATCGTGACCCATTTCAACCGCAGTGCGGAGACCATGCTGGGCTACCTGGCAGCCGACATGATTGGTCAACCTTCGGTGTTGCGCATGTTTGCGCCGGCCAGCCTGGCTGAGCGGGCGGCTGAACATCATCTGCCCGAGGGTCAGCATGGCGCGGTCGGCTTTGCCGGCCTGGTGGCCATGGCGCTCGACACCACGGTACGGCCGTTCGACGATGTGCGGCACTGGCAGGCGCTGCGCCACGACGGTCTCGAATTTCCGGCCCAAGTGCTGGCCGTGGCGCTGCACGACGCCGACACTGCGGCGGTCAGTGGCTTTTTGTTTGTCATCATCGACCTGACCGACGACCTGCGAAGCCGCGCCGAGCTCCAACGCGCCAAGCAAGAGGCTGAGCGCGCCAACAACGCCAAGACGCGGTTTCTGGCGGCGGCCAGCCACGACCTGCGCCAACCGCTGGCCGCGCTGTCGCTCTACCTGGGCCTGCTGCGCAGCCGCCTGGCCAGCGCCGATGCGCCGCTGATGCACAGTGTGGACGACTGCGTGAGCAGCCTGACCGAGCTGCTGGACGACCTGCTCGATGTCAGCAAGCTGGAGGCCGGTGTGGTCAGTACCGAGCTATCAGACTTTTCTGTGGACGAGCTGCTGCAGCGGCAGGTGTCGGTGCATTCAGCCTCGGCTGAGCAAAAAGGTCTGCGCTTGCGCCTGCACCGCACGGGCTTTATGGCGCACACTGACCAAGTGCTGTTGGCGCGCATGGTTGGCAACCTGATTGCCAACGCCATCCGCTATACCGAGCAGGGCGGCATTTTGCTGGGCTGCCGGCGCCACCTGGGCCGCTGGTGGGTGGAGGTGCGCGACACCGGCATCGGCATCCCGCAGGACCAGATCGGCCTGATCTTTGAAGAATTCCGCCAGCTGGGCCATGGCGCGCGCAACCATGGCAGCGGCCTGGGCCTGGCGATCGTGGCCAAGACGGCGGCCCTGCTGGGCTTGCAGGTGAGGGTGCGCTCTACGCCCGGCCGCGGCTCGCTGTTTGCCATTGAGCTGCCCGTTGGGCGGGTGATGGAGCGCGCACTGCTGGCCTTGCCAGAGCCGCGCACCAGCGGTGCGCTGTGCGTGGCCCTGGTCGATGACAACCCCCAGATCTTGCGCGCGCTGGGTCTGCTGCTGCAAAGCGCGGGGCACCAGGTGGTGGCAGCGGCACGCCAGGACGAGCTGATGGCCAAGCTGGGCAGCCAGGCCCCCGACCTGGTCATCACCGACTATCGGCTGGCCGCCGGTAGCACCGGCTTTGAGGTGGTGGACCAGCTCCGCCAGCGCTTTGACGCGGCCCTGCCGGCGCTGCTGATCACCGGCGACACCGACCCGGCGCTGATCCGCAGCATGTCCCAGCGTGGCATCACGATTCAATACAAGCCCCTCAAGCCCGACGAGCTGCTGCAGTTCGTCAGCCAGGTGGCGCAACGGAGGTCTCTATGCCATGGCGAGTCTTGATGGTTGATGACCACTTGCTGTTCCGGGAGGCGATGGTGCAGAGCCTGGCGGCCGACCCGGACATCGAGGTGGTGGCCCAGGCCGCAGACGGCCTGGCCGCGCTGCAGGCCGTGAGCCACAGCCAGCCCGATGTGGTCTGCCTGGATGTGAACATGCCGGGCCAAAGCGGCATTGACATCACCCGGCAACTGCTCGCGCTCAAGCCCGATGTGCGGGTGATCGGGGTGTCGGCCCACGCCGATCCGCTGGTGGTG
Source organism: uncultured beta proteobacterium (assembly GCA_903948045.1). Classification (GTDB taxonomy): domain Bacteria; phylum Pseudomonadota; class Gammaproteobacteria; order Burkholderiales; family Burkholderiaceae_C; genus Rhodoferax. Next base: position 13,457 of record CAJAXU010000552.1, read on the forward strand.
GCGCAAATGCTTCACGCCGGCGCCATGGGTTATGTGACCAAGCTGCACGTCGGCCAAGAGCTGCCGCAGGCGATCCGGCAAGTTGGCAGCAACCAGACCTACCTCAGCCCCGAGCTCGACGGCCGGGTGGCGGCCGAGATGCTGCGGCTGGCCTGCGACCCCTGGATTCCCGATCGTGGCCGGGAATGACGAGCTTGCCAGCAGTGGCCGGGAATGACGCGGGCGGGTAGACTTATTGTTGTAAGGAGCATGCTGTGACCAACAAGACTGCCAAAGCCACGGCCACCCTAGCCGCCACGCCGGCGCCGTGCATCGTGGCCATTGGCGCCTCGGCTGGGGGGCTGGAGGCGTTGCGTCAATTTTTTCAGGCCATGCCGGCTGACACTGGCGTGGCGTTTCTGGTGGTGCAGCACCTGGACCCCAAGCACGCCAGCCTGACGGCCGAGTTGCTGGCCAAGGAAACCGCCATGCCGGTGGCGCAGGCGGTGCAGGGCGGGCGCATCTTGCCCAACCATATCTATACCGTGCCCTCGGACCAGGGCCTCACCGTGGACAAGGGCCGGTTGCGGCTGAGCCCGCGTGTCGAACGCGGTCGGCTTTGGCTGCCGATTGACCTGTGCTTCAACTCGGTGGCCGATGACTGCGGCGCGCGTGGCATTGGCGTGGTGCTGTCGGGCGCGGGTTCGGACGGCGCTTTGGGCGTGCGGGCGATTGCTGGCCATGGCGGCATGGTGCTGGTGCAAGACCCAGCCAGTGCCGGCAGCGACGGCATGCCGCGCAGCGCCATTGCCACCGGCGCCGCCAACCATGTGCTGGGCGTGGCCAAAATGCCTGAGGTGATTGCCGCCTATGCCCGCCACCCCTATGTCTTGGGTGATTCCAAGACCGAGCTGGAAAGCAACGACGAGCGCGCCACACAGCAGCTGATCAAGCTGGTGCAGGCCCGCCGTGGGTATGATTTTTCGGGCTACAAGCGCAGCACCTTATTGCGACGGATCGAGCGGCGCATGGGCCTGCGTGCTATTTTGCGCCGCGACAACTATGTGACCCTGCTCAAGCGCGATGCGCTGGAGGTTGACGCCCTGTTTCGCGATCTGCTGATCGGGGTGACCGAATTTTTCCGCGACCCAGAGGCTTGGCAGGTGCTCGATACCGCGGTGATTGCGCCGCTGGTGGCGGCGCGTGCCAACCATGAGCCGATCCGCATTTGGGTGCCCGGTTGCTCCACCGGTGAAGAGGCCTACACCATGGCGATGCTGGTGCTGGACCGCCTGCGCCGGGCGCGTAAGCACTGCCCCGTGCAAATTTTTGCCACAGACGCCAACGAAGATGCGCTAGAAGTGGGCCGGATGGGCCGTTACCCGCTGGGCATCGCCGCACACCTGTCCGCGGCCCAGCTCAAGCGCTATTTCGTCAAGACCGACGACCGGCAGCATTTCACGGTCTCCGAGGCGCTGCGTGCCACGGTGGTGTTTGGCCTGCAAAATCTGTTTGCCGACCCGCCGTTTGGCCGGGTTGACTTGATCAGCTGCCGCAATGTGCTGATCTACCTGGAGCCCGAGGTGCAAAAGCGGGTGCTGAATATTTTTCACTTTGCTTTGCGCAAGGACGCGCACCTGTTGCTGGGCAGTGCCGAATCCAACGGCGGCCGGGACGACATGTTTCAAGCCGTTTCCAAGAAATGGCGCATCTTCCACCGCATCGGCAGTGCGCGCATGGAGCCCATGACCCTGGCCAGCGGCCCGGCGGCTAACTTGCGCCATGGCACGCAGGCGCAGCCGTCGTCCCCCGTGTTACCCAGCAGCCTGGCTGCCACGGTGGCACAAAAGCTGCTGCTCGACCATTTTGTCCCGGCCGCCATTTTGCTCAACAGCCAATGCGAAGCCCTGTATTTTTGCGGCCCGACCGATGAGTTTTTGATGCGCCCGCGCGGTGCACCCACGCTCAACGTGCTGACCTTGGTGCGCGAAGGGCTGCGCTCGCGTTTGCAGACCACGCTGCGCGAGGCGGTAACGCAGGATTTGCCCGCCACCTCGGACGGCGCCACCATGAAGCAGGGCAAGGGCTTCGTGCCGGTGCTGATCACCGTCACCCCGGTACAAAACCCCGAGCTTGGCCGCGTGTTTTTGGTGGTGTTCCAGTTTGACCTGAAGCCGGCCCAGATTCCGCTGGACCAGCGGGCCGACATGGTGCTGGTGCGCCACCTGGAAGAAGACCTGCAGCTCACCCGCGACGAGCTGCAAGACACGATCGAGCGCTATGAGGCCACCCACGACAACCTGCGCCTGTCGAACGAGGAAGTCATCACCGCCAATGAAGAGCTGCGCTCGCTCAACGAGGAGCTAGAGAGCTCCAAGGAAGAGTTGCAGTCGCTCAATGAAGAATTGACCATGGTCAACCAGCAGCTGGAGGCCAAGCTGCGCGAGCTGGAAGTGGCCAACGCCGACCTGAACAACCTGCTCAACAGCAGTGATGTGGCCACCCTGTGCCTGGACTCGTCGCTGCGCATCAAGTGGTTTGCGCCCGCCACGCAAAAGCAGTTCAACTTCATTGCGGCGGACATTGGCCGCCCGGTCAGTGACGTTGCCGCAGCCTTGGGAGACGCCACACTGCTGCCGGCGGCGCGTCTGGTGCTGGCGCGCCAATCGGTCAGCGACCTGGAGTTTCAGGTGGCCACGGGTCGCTGGTACATCCGGCGCGTGTTGCCTTACCGCACTGAGGCCGAGCAGATCAGCGGTGTGATCGTCACCTACACCGACATCACCGAAAGCCGGCAGGCGATGGCGGCGGCCATCGCCACCCGGCGCGACCTGAGTGACTCCATGGCGCAGACCAGCAAGCTGCGTGCGCTGTCAGCCGCTTTGGCGCTGGCCGAGGAGCGTGAACGCCGGGCCCTGGCGCGCGACCTGCACGACGACCTGGGGCAGTTGATGGCGGTGATCGCCGTCAAAGCGGCCGTGGTGCAGCGCCAGAAGATGACGCCGGCGCTCAAGCGCTCGGTGGACGAATGCGCCGGCGCGGTGGACCTGGCCAACCGCAAGCTGCGCACCATGGCCTTGCAGCTGAACCCACCCATGCTGGACCAGCTGGGCCTGGTGCCCGCGCTGGAATGGATGGCCGATGAAATGCGCCAGACCTACCAGATCGAGGTGCAGGTGCAAGACGATGGCGCGCCCAAGCCGATGGACCCGGCGGTGAGCGCCACGCTGTTTCGGGCCGTGCGCGAGCTGCTGATCAATGTGGCGCGCCACGCCAAGGTTCGGCAGGCCACGGTGCAGACGGCCTGCAACCCGGCCGGCCTGCTGGATGTGACGGTGCGTGATGCCGGCGCTGGCTTCGATGTGTCATCGGCGCTGCCAGCCCTGGCCGCAGCCAGCCTGACCGGGGATGTGGGTGTGGGCCTGCTGGGGGTGCGTGAGCGCATCGGCTACCTGGGCGGTGAGATGCAGGTGAACAGTGCCCCCGGCGAGGGCACCTCGGTGCTGATCCGGGTGCCCCTGTTGCCGGCGCTGGTGCCGGTCAAAAAACCGCGGACGCGTAGGCGCACATGAGCATCCGCGTGCTGCTGGTCGAAGACCACACCATGTTCCGCGAGGCGATCCGGCTGATGCTGGGGCAGGAGCCTGACGTTGAGGTGGTGGGGGAGCTGTCGGACGGCACGGGCTTGCTGGCGGCGGTGGCGCGGCTCAGCCCGGACCTGGTGGTGATGGATGTCAGCATGCCGGGGATCAACGGCATCGAGGCCACGCGCGAGCTGCTGGCGCGCTTTCCGGGGCAAAAGGTGCTGGCGC
>CAJAXU010000553.1 GCA_903948045.1 uncultured beta proteobacterium
CAAAGGCGTCGTGCGAGGTGATGGCCTTGCGTTTGGCCTGTGGCAGCGCCGCAAACTGGGCTTTGGCCCAGGCGTCGAGCGCCTGCAGCTCTTTCACATAGGCGTCCGCGTTGGCCTGGTAGCTGCTGGTGCCGGCAGGATCAACCTTGCTCAGGCCGGTTGCGATGTTGCGCACATAAAGCGCCACGTTGTCAGGGTTTTGCCAGGCGTGCGGATCGGCTTCGGCATGGGCGTGGCCATGGTTGGCCTTGGGGGTTTGGCGGGCTTTCACACCGCTGGTCGCCACCACGGTCTCGCCCTTGTAGCCGGCTGACTTGACCAGCCGGGCCGCCCAGGGCTCGAAGCCCAGGCCGTTCACAACCAGCAACTTGCTCGCCAGCAGGGCCTTGGCATCGGCCGGGCGCGGCTCGAACACATGGGCGTCCTGGTCGGGGCCGACCAAGGTGGTGACGGCGATCCGGCTGCTGCCCACGACGCGCACCAGGTCGCCCAGGATGCTGAAACTGGCGGTGACCGGCAGCGGCTCGGCCGCCTGGCTGGGGCGCCCCAGCAGCGCCAGCGCGGTGGCGCTCAGCAGCAGGCTGCGGCGCGACGTGAGGGGGGTGTGGAGGGGCGTGCGGAGGGCGTAGGGATGGTTCATGGTGTGGTGCGTGGTGGGTGATGTGTGGCGGGAGAATCAGGGTTGGGTGTTGCGGGCGTCGCGGTTCAGGCCACGCGGTGGGCCCGGGCGCCAAGTCGTGGCAACCAGCCGCCGGGCGCTACCAACAGCGAGGCGGCGTAGAGCGCCCCAGCGCAGCCGATGATGGTGGGTCCCGACGGGGTGTCGAGGTGGTAAGACAGCAGCAAGCCGGCGACGCCGGCCACCATGGCCTGGGCGCTGGCGTTGAGCAACTGGGCCGGCAAGGTGTCATGCCACAGCCGCGCCGACACGGCGGGCACCATCATCAGCCCAACCGCCATCAGGGTGCCCAGGGTCTGAAAACCGGCCACCAGGTTGAGCACCACCAGCATCAAAAAGCCCTGCTGCCAGCACCAGCTGCCGCGCTGCAGCGCGCGCAGAAACTGCGGGTCGAAGCTTTCCAGCACCAGGCCGCGGTAGCCGCCAGCCAGCGCCAGCAGGCTCAGGCTGGACACGCCGGCCACCAGGTACAGACCGGCCGCGTCCACGCCCAGCGCGCTGCCAAACAGGATGTGCAGCACATCGAGCCGCGTGCCATGGTGCGCAATCAGGGTCACGCCCAGCGCCAGCGCCGTCAGGTACAGGGCGGCCAGGCTGGCGTCCTCTCGCAGCGGCGTCAAGCGGCTGACCAGGCCGGCCAGCCCGACCACCAACAGGCCGGCCAGCACGCCGCCCAGCGCCATCGCCGTCAACGAGAGGCCGAAGAACATGAAGCCCAGCGCCACCCCGGGCAGGATGGCGTGGCTCAGCGCGTCGCCCAGCAGGCTCATGCGGCGCAGCGTCAGGAACACGCCCAGCGGTGCCGCGCTCAGTGCCAGCGCCAGGGTCGCCGCCAGTGCCCGCCGCATGAAGGCAAACTCGGTGAACGGTGCCAGCAGCAGCTCGTAGGCCAATGGCGCCAGTGACCAGGTGCCGTCCATCAGCGCCGGGTCTCGCTCAGGGCGGCATCGGCATCGGCATCGGCATGGCATAGGTCGGCGTCCTCGTCCCAGGCCTCAGCCATGGCGCCGGCCCGCAGCAGATTGGCCGGTGTCAGCGCCAATGCGGTGTCGCCCCAGGCCACCACCTGCCGGGCCAGCACCAGCGTGTTGGGAAAATAGGCCCGTACCAGGGCGTTGTCATGCACCACGGCCACCACGGTGCGTTGTTGTTGCTGCCATTGCGCCAGCAGCGTCAGCAGGGCCTCGGTGGTGCGGGCATCCACCGCATTGAAGGGCTCGTCGAGCAGGATCAGCTCGCCCTCCTGCACCAGCAGCCGCGCCAGCAGCACGCGCTGCAACTGGCCGGCCGACAGGGCACCCAGTGGCCGTTGTTCAAACCCCTGCAGCTGGACCCGACCCAGGGCCTGTGCCACGCTTGCCCGTTGCGCCTGATCAACCCGACCCCAGGCCCCGCTGGCCGGCCAGCAACCCAGCAAGACGCAGTCCTGCACCGACATCGGAAAGCTGCGGTCGATGTCGCTCTGCTGTGGCAGGTAGGCAATGCGCTGTCGTGGCAAATCCACCCGCAGCTGCCCCCCCGCCAGCGGCACCAGCCCGAGCATGCTTTTGAGCAGGGTGCTCTTGCCCGAGCCGTTAGGGCCCACCACGGCGGTCAGCGAGCCGGCGGCGATGTGGCCGCTCACGTGGTGCAGCGCCGGGTGTTGCCGGTAGCTGACCGTCACATTTTCCAGTCTCACCATGGTGTGATCGGCGCATTGGCCCACAACACCAGGGCCCACAGCAGGCCGATGGCGGGCACGGTCGCCAGCATGCGCAGCCAGAACGGCCAGGCCAGCGGGCTGCTGTGTTGGCGCCATCGCCGAAAAAATTGGGTCGCCATTGAATCCTCTATCGACAAAACAGTGTCAGCCGGTTGGCTGAATTCGCGTCATAATGCAACTTGATTGCGATAAATTGTAATGCAACTTAGTTGCGATAATTTGTCGCGGGTTCTGCTTTTCTTTTTTCAAGCGCTGTTGCCATGACTGTTTTGCCGCCCCATGCCGATCCGATCGACGCGTTGCTGTCGGCCCACGGCTTGCGCCGTACCAGTGCTGCGCGGCAGGTGCTGGGCTGGTTGTTGGCCCATGCCGACACCAGTTACACCCACGCCCAGTTGCAGGCGGCCCTGCAGGCCGATCAGGCGCTGGCGCTGGACCGCGTCACGCTGTACCGGCTGATTGACCGGCTGACCCAGGTCGGGCTGTTGCTGTGCCGCGTCGACCTGCACCGGGTGCGGCGCTACCAGGCCATGCCGGCCAGCGTGCAGGCGGCCCCGCATTTCGAGTGCCAGAGCTGCCACCGGGACCAGCCGTTGGCCGGTGCCATGCGCGCCGACACGCTGGACCTGGAAAAGGCGGCGCAGAACGCGCTGCAGTCCTTGCAGGCGCTTGGCTACCAGGGCCTGCGCCTGGATGTGTCGGTCCGTGGCCTGTGCCTGGATTGCGCCACCCCGGCGCCGGCTGCGACAGCATGATCCACAGCCACGGTCTGCGCTACCAGTACCCGGGCGGGCCGCTGCTGGCCTTTGCCGATGTGGCGGTGCCGCAGGGCGGGGTGCTGCTGGTGTCGGGGCCGTCGGGCTGCGGCAAATCGACCTGGTTGGCGCTGGTGGCGGCGCTGATGGCGCCCACGGCGGGCACGCTGGTGGTGGCCGAGCAGCCGCTGGCCGCGCTGCGTGGCGCCTCTGCCGATGCCTGGCGCGCGCGCAGCATCGGCTTTTTGCCGCAGGCCCTGCATCTGAGCGCGGCGCTGAGCGTGCAGCGCAACCTGGCGCTGGCGCAGTGGGCGGCCGGCCAAGCGCAAGACGATGGTGCCATCGCCCGGGCGCTGCAGGCGCTGGGCGTGGCCGAGCTGGCGCAGCGCCGGCCAGCCCAGTTGTCGGGCGGCCAGGCACAGCGGGTGGCACTGGCCCGCGCCGTGCTGATGCGCCCGCGCGTGATCCTGGCCGACGAGCCCACCGCCAGCCTGGACGACGAGGCCGCCGCCGCAGCCGTGACCCTGTTGCTGCACACCGCGCAGGCGCAGGGCGCCACGCTGGCCATCGCCACCCATGACGCCCGCGTGGCAACCCTGCTGGCCCCGCAGCTTCCAAGCCAAACCAGCCTGCAGGCCTTGCGCTTGCTGCGTTCTTCACTATGAATTGTGTAGCATGACAACCCTGTCACTGGCCTGGCGCTACCTGTGGTCGCGGCCCTTGGGCGCGGCACTCAACCTGCTGCTGCTGAGCCTGGGGCTGGCCTCGATCACCTTCCTTCTGCTGCTCGGGCACCAACTCGGGCGTGCCTTTGAGCGTGACCTGGCCGGCATCGACCTGGTGGTGGGCGCCAAGGGCAGCCCGCTGCAACTGATTTTGAGTGGGGTGCTGCACCTGGATGTACCCACCGGCAACGTGCCGCTGCAGGCGGTGCAGGCGCTGGAACAAAACCCGCTGGTGGCCAGCGTGATCCCGATCAGCCTGGGCGACAGTTTTCGGGGCTTTCGCATTGTGGGCACTTCGCACGCCTATCCGGCCCATTACCAGGCCACCCTGGCCCAGGGCAGCCTGTGGCAGGCGCCGATGCAGGCGGTGCTGGGTGCCAGCGCGGCCCGCGCGCTGGGGCTGCAGGTGGGCAGCAGCTTTGTCGGCTCGCACGGGCTGGGTGCCGGCGGCCACACCCACGGCGACCTGCCCTACGCCGTGACCGGCATCCTGGCGCCCACCGGCAGCGTGCTGGACCGGCTGATCCTGACCGACACGGCTTCGGTCTGGAAAGTGCACGAAAGCGCCACCGCGCTGGACGCCGATGATCAAAAGATCCTG
>CAJAXU010000554.1 GCA_903948045.1 uncultured beta proteobacterium
AATCCACCCAACACCTCTGTGCTCTTTTGCATCGCATGTGTCCACGTTGTTCTACATGGACACAAGCATCTCCAATTCAAACATCGCCGGAAAGGGCGTAGTCAAATGATCGCTTACGCTGTGTCAAGGCGCTGAGGCACGGAGCGTGGAAGCTGCGGGGTCGGCATGTCGCCGATACCTTTTTGCGAGCCCACCATGAGCCAAGACACCACCCCCACGCCCGGCGGCGAGACAGACATCGAGATCACCAGCCTGCAAGTCACCGAGGATTTCGAGTCTGCCGCCGATCACCACCGGCTGGCTGCCCAGCACTTTGCCGCCGCGGCACGCTACCACCTGGCCGCCGCAGAAGCCGATGATGAAGGGGACGCCGACAGCTCGACGCACTGGACGGCGAGCTGTTCAGCAGCTGAAGCGGGTACATGCCCGGGCCGACCGGCCGCAAATTCGGTCACAGTGGCTGTGCAATTTATTCAGGCGGGCGCCACAGGCCAGCCGCTACCATTGGCGCCATGCAAGACATGGACAGCGCAACCCGCCCGTTTGCCGACCGCATTCTGGCCGCCGCCGCCGCACGAACACCGCTGCGCATCCGCGGCAGTGGCAGCAAAGACTTTTACGGCCAGGCGCTGCAGGGCGAACTGCTGGATGTGCGGGCCCTGGCCGGTATCAGCAGCTATGAGCCCAGCGAACTGGTGGTGACGGTGCGGGCTGGCACCCGGCTGGCCGAGCTGGAGGCCGTGCTGGCCGAACAGGGCCAGGCGCTGGCCTTTGAGCCGCCGCACTTCGGCCCCGACGCCACCGTGGGTGGCATGGTGGCCGCCGGCCTGAGCGGGCCGGCGCGGGCCAGCGTGGGCGGCGGGCGCGACTACGTGCTGGGTGTGCGCCTGATCAATGGCCGCGGCGAGTTGCTCACCTTTGGCGGCCAGGTCATGAAGAATGTGGCGGGCTATGACGTGTCGCGTCTGCTGGCCGGCAGCCTGGGCACTTTGGGCGTCATCACCGAGCTGTCGCTCAAGGTGCTGCCCACCGCGCCGGCCGAGGCCACGCTGCTGTGCACCGGCCTGGCGCAAGCCACTGCCCTGGCCCTGCTCAACCGCTGGGGCGGCCAACCGCTGCCGCTGAACGCCAGTTGCTGGCTGGTTGACCCCACGGCCCAGCCGGCTCAGGCCTGTTTGTTTGTGCGGCTGCGCGGTGCGCTGGCGGCGGTCGAGGCCGCCTGCCCGCGGCTGGTGGCCGATGTGCAAGCTGCCGGCGGCAGCGCCACCCGCATGGACAACGCCCAGGCCGGCCCCGACTGGGCTGCCTGCCGCGAGCAGACTCTGCCCTTCTTCGCGCCGCCGGCGCCCGAGCTCTGCCTGTGGCGGCTGTCGGTGCCGCAAACGGCGCCGGTGCTGGACCTGCCCTACCCGGTGTTTATTGAGTGGCACGGCGCCCTGCGCTGGCTTTGGGCGCCAGCCAGTGCCGCAGCGCGCCTGCGCGCCGCAGCCGGGGCCGCCGGCGGCCACGCCACCCTGTTTCGCACCAGCCAGACCCATGGCGAGGCCGACCGGGCGGTGGGCGTGTTCACGCCCCTGTCGGCGGTACAGCTGCGCATCCAACAGGCGCTGCTGCGCGAGTTTGACCCGCATGGCCTGTTCAACCCGGGACGCCTGTTGCCCGCCACCGCCTGAGCCCGCCATGCAAACCCACCTCGCCCCCGAATTCAAAGACACGCCCGACGGGCTGGCCGCCGAAGCCATCCTGCGTAAATGTGTGCACTGCGGCTTCTGCACCGCCACCTGCCCTACCTACCAGCTGCTGGGCGACGAGCTCGACGGGCCGCGCGGCCGCATTTACCTGATGAAACAGGTGCTGGAGGGCGAGACGCCCACCCGCAAGACGCAGCTGCACCTGGACCGCTGCCTGACCTGCCGCAACTGTGAGAGCACCTGCCCCTCGGGCGTGGACTACGGCCACCTGATTGACATCGGGCGCAAGATTGTCGATGCCAAAGTGCCGCGCCCGGCAGCCGAGCGCGCGCTGCGCTGGGCCTTGAAAGAGGGCCTGCCCTCGCCGCTGTTTGGCCCCGCCATGAAGCTGGGCCAGCTGGTGCGCCCGCTGCTGCCAGCCGCGCTCAAGGCCAAGGTGCCGGCGCCACAAGCCAGCGGCAGCTGGCCCCGCCGCACCCACCCGCGCAAGGTGCTGCTGCTGGCCGGCTGCGTGCAGCCGGCGATGAGCCCCAACATCAACAGCGCCACCGCCCGCGTGTTGGACGCCATTGGCGTGCAGACCGTGGTGGCGCCCCAGGCCGGCTGCTGCGGTGCGGTGAAATTTCACCTGAACGACCAGGACGGCGGCAAGGCGCAGATGCGCACCACCATCGACGCCTGGTGGCCCCATGTGGATGGCGCCAATGGCACACCCGGCGTAGAAGCCATCCTGATGAACGCCTCCGGCTGTGGCGTCACGGTCAAGGACTACGGCCACCTGCTGGCCGACGACCCGCACTACGCCGCCAAGGCCGCACGCATCAGTGCGCTCACCCGCGACCTGAGCGAATGGCTGCCCGAGCTCAGCGCGCAACTGCAAGGGCGCGTCACGCCAACGGCGCAGACCGTGGCCTTCCACCCGCCCTGCACACTGCAACACGGCCAGCAACTGCGCGGCGGCGTGGAGCAGCATTTGGGCGCTCTGGGCTTTCAGGTCAAGGTGACGGCCTGCGAGCCGCACCTGTGCTGTGGCTCGGCCGGCACCTACTCGGTGCTCAATCCGGAACTGGCCTACCAGCTGCGCGACCGCAAGCTCGGCCATCTGGGCAAGACCTTTGGCTCAACCGCCACTGAGGTAATTGTGTCGGCCAACATCGGCTGCATCACCCACCTGCAAAGTGGCACGGCCACCCCGGTGCGGCACTGGGTGGAGTTGCTCGACCAAGCGCTGCAGCCGCCGTCGGCTTAACTATAAAATTGATAGCTATAAACGACCGGCTGGTAAGGGCTGGAGGCTGTTTTTATTCTGATTTTCTGGCTGCAAGCGCGGTCCTGCGCC
>CAJAXU010000555.1 GCA_903948045.1 uncultured beta proteobacterium
CCTTTTTGCACGCCAACATGCCGCAGCACGTTGTTCAGGCCGTCCCAGGCCAGCCGGTGGATCGGGGCCGGCGTGCGGCCACCGCCACCGAGCTCGGTGGTAATCACCAGCTTGCCCTGGTTTTCGGCCTCCACCGGCAGCAGGCCGTTGCCATTGACGTCGATGTAGAGGTAGTGGTGGTCGGTGCACCAGGCCTCCATGGCTTCCAACATAGCTTTGCGCTGAGCAGGGTTGTCGACCACGTGCATGTGCGAGCAGGGCAAGAAATAGGCGCTTCGGCCCCCCGAGTGCATGTCAATCACCACGTCGGCCATCGGAAAAAGCACGCGGGTCAGGTAGTCGGCCAGTTGCTCGTGCGGCGGGCCGTCCGGGCGACCTGGAAACGCGCGGTTGAAGTTGGCGCCCGAGGGCCAGTTGCGGGTGTTGCCCTTGGAGGCGGCGGGCGACAGCACCGGGATCACGATCACCCGGCCCGTCACCTGCTCGGGCTGCAGCTCTTGCAGCAGCCGCATGGCCGCCACCTGGCCTTCGTACTCGTCGCCATGGTTGCCCGCCAGCACCAACACGGTGGGCCCGTCGCCCTCCGCAATGCAACCGATGTGGATGAAGGTACTGGCCCAGCCGGCGGTGTTGGTGATCTTGTTGATGCGCAGGTGGCCGATCTGCTTGCCCGGGGCGTGCAGGTCAATGCTGCAGGAAACGGTAGAGGGACTCATTGGCTTCTCCATGGCTTGGTTGATTGTTGCTGTGACCCAGGCGGCATAGACCTAGATGGCGATCGTCATACCACCGTCGATCACCATGACCTGCCCGGTCATGAAGGCCGAGGCCTCGCTGGCCAGAAACACCGCCGCCCCCATCAGGTCTTCCGGGGTACCCCAGCGCTTCATGGGCGTGCGGTTGGAAATCCAGTCGTACTTGCCAGGCTGCGCCCGGAACACGGTATTGATGTCGGTGGCCATGTAGCCCGGCGCGATGCAGTTGACCGTGACACCCTGCGTCGCCAATTCAGAGGCCATGCCACGCGCCAGGCCCTCAAGACCGGCCTTGGCGGTGATGTAGGGCGTGTTGGTGCCGCGGCCGATGCGGGCATTGACCGAGGAGATCATGATGATGCGACCCCAGCCCTGCGCCACCATGCCGGCGGCGGCCTTGCGCGACAGGCGAAAGCAGGAGTCCAGCGCCACATTCATTGACAGGCGCCAGTCATCGTCCGAGATGTCAAAAAAATCGCGCGGCACGCCAAAGGCCGCGTTGTTAATCAGGATGTCGAGTTGGCCAAAGCGCGCCACGATATCGTCAATGGCGGCGTCGCCGGCCGAGCCGTCACACACATCAAAGGCGGCAATCTCGGCGCGCCCGCCCGCAGCCCTGATCTCGTCACAGCGAGCGGCTAGGGTGGCCGCATCGCGCCCATTCAACACCACCAGGGCTCCGGCATCGGCCAGCGCCCGGGCCATGGCAAAACCCAGACCGCGCGAGGCGCCCGTGACCAAGGCCACGCGGCCTTGCAGTGAGAACAGTGGGTTCATCAGGCGTGGCCTCCGGGTTGTGACAGTTGGGACCGGCGCGCTCAGGCCTCGAACAGGGGCGCGGCGTCCGGCGTGTAGCGGGCCACGCCAACTGGGTCAAGCTCAATGCCCAGCCCGGGTTTGTCCGGGATGGGCAGCATGCCATCGGCGTCCAGCACAAAGGGCTGGCGCAGAATGCCGTCCACATACG
>CAJAXU010000556.1 GCA_903948045.1 uncultured beta proteobacterium
CCATCAGCTCGGCCGAGAACGCGTGCTCCTCCAGAATTTGCGCCTCACTCCAGCGCTGCGGCCGGTAAAACTTGGCCACCACCACCTGGCCGTCTTCCAGGTGCAGCTGATACACCCGGTTTTCGTAAGAGCTCAGCGCCAGCAAGCGACCGTCACCATACAGGCCGACGCTGGCGAGCGCGTCCATCACGCCGTCCGGGGTCAGGGTTTCAAACGCATGGCGTGGGGCGGGCGGGGGCGAGGTGTCGGACATCGTTGCATTGTCGGGCCTGAGCCGGCAGTGCGGCGACTGATCGGTCAGGAGCCTTCAGGCCGTCGCCACTGCCCCCCGGTGGCCAAGGGCTTGCGCGCCGTCAACCCCAGCAGGCCTGACATGCCGTGGTGCCCGGTGCCTTCGCTGATTTCGGCTTCGTAGGTTCTCAGGTCAAGAATGTCGAAGTGGCCAAAAGCATCGCGCATCAGGGCTTCATCGTACATATGGGACAGTTTGCCAGGGCCGCCGGTGTTGAAATCAAGTTGCCGGGAGGTGTAGCCCTGAACGATGAGTGTGCCTCCGGGCTTGAGACTTGCGCCCATGCGCCGGAACAACTCGGTCCGCTCTTCGGGTGCGGCAAACTGGAAGAAGACGCCCACGACGTTGTCGTAATGCGCCGGCTTCCAGTCAAACGATTGCCAGTCATGGCATACGAAATTCACCGTCACCTGCCGGCGGTTCGCCATGGCTAATGCCTTGCGCACGGCGTTCTCTGAAAAGTCAAACGCATCCACTTGCAAACCTTGCTGCGCCAGCCACACGCCATTGCGGCCCTCACCATCGGCCACGGCCAGCGCCGTACCCGGCACCAAGTCCGCAGCGTGCGCTTGCAAATAGGCGTTGGGCGCCTCACCAAAAACATAGTGCTCAGCGGCAAAGCGCTGGTTCCAAGTGTTTTTTGGATTGTTGAATGTACTCATGCCTTAGGACTCCCAAGAAAAAAATCGCAAAATTCACTGGCCACCACCACCGTGCCCAAACAACTGGCTAGAACGGCGCATCGCGGTCGCGGTCCCAGATGAGTTTGAGTTTGGCCGCCTGCTCCTGCAGGCGCTCAAAGGGCAGCGCCTGCTTGACCAAGATCACGGTGCAGGGGGCATCCATCGCCACCTTGATCGGCACCGTGGCCAGCAGGCGCTGGGTCATCAGGCCATGGGTGGCCGCCCCCATGACGATGGCGCTGACGCCGTTGCCACGCGCGTATGCCAGCAACGCCTGCGCCACATCGCCCGACTCCAGCACATGGTAGGACACCTGGTGCCCCGCCAGGTCCAGCGGCTCGGCCCAATGGCGCAGCGTCGCCAGGTAACGCCGGTGCACGCCAGTTTCGCTGGCATCGTCGCTGCTGGCATGGGTCTGCCCGGAAGAGATCACGGTGACACAGGCCAACTGGGCGCCGGGGCGGGTGCCCAAGGATCGGGCCACCGCCTGGCGCAAGGAGTACAAGGTGACGTCGCTGACGTCCCTGTGCGGCAGGGCCACCATGACGATGGGGACCTCGTCCACTTGCCGCGCGGGCAGCGGGCTGGGCTGGTAGTGCATGCCCGCCGCCTTGAGCCAGCGCCGGGCATGGGCACGAAAGCCGATGCCCTTGAGCTTGCGCCCGCGCTCGCCCACCTTGACTTGCTCGGGGTGCCGCAAATCGAAGGCCAGGTGCGCCGCTGACGGGTAGCGCCGGGCCGCCTCGGGCTCCAGACAGCGCAGGATCACCTCTTGCAGCCAGTCGGGCAGGTCGGGCCGCAAGGCGCGCGGTGGCCGGGGGTCCATCCACAGCCGCTGGCGCAGGCCACCCGCGGTGCGGGGCTCGCCAAACGGCAGTTCATGGGTGGCCAGCTGGTAGAGCATGACGCCCATGGCGAAGATGTCGCTGCGCGGATCGCCGCGCACGCCCACCACCTGCTCCGGTGCCATCCAGGCGGGCGAGCCCACCGCCTTGCGCAACTGCTCGGCCAGCAAATCGGGGTACAGGGCGCTGCAAGACAGGCCAAAGTCCAGCAGCACCACCTGGCCGTCCGGGCGCACCAGCACATTGGCGGGCTTCAAATCGAGGTGCACCACATTCTGCTGGTGCAGGCTGTGTGCAGCCGTGGCCATGGCGGCGCCCAGGCTGGCCAGCTCGGCCACCGCCAGTGGTTCAGGCGCCTCGCTCCAATGCGCCAAGGTCTGGCCGGTGAGGTATTCCATGACCAGATACGGCAGCTTGTCCAGGTCACCCGCCGCGACAAAACGCGGCACGTGGGGGCCGGTCAGCAGTTGCAGCATTTGGTGCTCCACCTCAAAGCTGACGATGTTTTCGGCACCGTCGCCTGATGTCATGCGCGGCACCTTCATCGCCAAGGCAAAGCCGGGGTCGTGCTCGCCCTGGCTGTAGCGCACGCGGTAGATGTGCGCCATGCCGCCGGCATGAATACAGGCCTCGATCGTGAAGCCGTCCAGCTCGGCACCCGGTTCCAACAATTTCATCGTGCCGTCTCCAGCCGGTCTGCAAAATAAGCTGGCAAGCCAGCCCGGCGAATCGCCTGCGCCGCGGCGTGCTGGTCGTAATCCACCCGGTGAAACATCAGTTGCAGGCGCTCTGTGTCAAACATGGCGTAGCCCGCTTGTCGGTTACCGTCGCGCGGCTGCCCCACCGAGCCGATGGTGGCCAGCCAGCGCCGGTGCCCGGGCAATGGCACCGCCACGCCCGGTGTGGGGATGAACTTCATCAGGCCTGAGCCGCTGCCGCGGTAATACAGCGTCTGGACATGCACATGGCCGCCAAACACATAGCGCACATCGGCCAGGCCAGCCACGGCGTCCAGACTGGCACCGGCGGCCCGCTCGTCCTGCACATAGCGCCAGCGGGCCGGTTCGTCTGCGCTGGCATGCACCATGAACAAGGCGCCCTCGTGGTGCAACAGCGGCAGTTGGTCCAAGAAATGCCGCTGCCCGGGATCAAGTTGCCGGTGCGTCCACTCAGCCGTGCTGTCGCCCAGGGTGGTTGACACCGCCGGGGGCGTGACCGCCATCGCATCATGGTTACCCTTGAGCACCCAGGCGCCCGCCGCTGCCAGCGACTGGACCCGCTGCACCACGGCCACTGGGTCGGCACCATAGCCAACCAGGTCGCCCAGAAAGGCATAGTGCGTGGCGCCCTGCCCCTCGGCGTGGGCCAGGCAGGCCTCCAGCGCCTGGATGTTGGCGTGAATATCAGACATCATGGCCAGTTTCATGGAGTTCCTCCTTGAGTCAGCGCAGCAGCCGGCGCAGCCCCGTCAACGGTAACGCTTGCCTGCGTTGCCAACGCCTCTTGGTGCGCCAAGGTGCACTGTACTCCGCCGGTGATACGCACAGGTCAGTGCGCACGGGTCGGGCCACCAACCCGGCCGATTGACGCCAAGGTGACCCGCACAGCGGGTCGGGACGCTTGTCAAAGCGCCCTGAAACCGCTTAACATCAGTCCAACTAAGAAAGTAGTATGGAGACACTGGTGGACGATACGGGTAACCCCTTGGTCGGGACATGGCATTTGGTACGCTGGGACATCAGCTACGGCGATGGCCGCGCGCCTTCGCTACCGTTTGGCGCCTCAGCCACCGGCATGATCCTCTACACCCACGACGGCAGCATGAGCGCCTGCATTGCCCAGGCCGGCCGGGCCAGACTGTCGTCCGACAGCGTGCGCAGCGCCCCGGTTGACGAGCGTTTGGCCGCCTTCGAGAGCTTTTTTCAATATGCCGGCCGCTACCGTATCCAGCGCCAGGATGGCCGCCTGCAGGTGGTACACAGCGTGACCCAGTCTCTCAACCCCAATTTTGTCGGCACC
>CAJAXU010000557.1 GCA_903948045.1 uncultured beta proteobacterium
ATATCGCGCTTGGTTTTGAGGTCGGGCGCAATGTTGACCACGCAGTCTGCCAGCGCCAACAGCTTGGGGTAACGCGGCAAGTCGAACACAAAGGCGTGGCTGATGCGGCGTGGGCCACGCAGGCCGGTGGCCTTGTTGACCACAGCCGACATCAGCTCGTCGGTGTGCAGCGAGCCCTTCATCAGCGCCTGCACGTCACCCGCACGCGCCAGGTCACAGGCCCGGGCAGCGGCATCCGACGCAGCCTTTCCCGTGTCGATGATCTCAAAATCAGCTGCGTCCACCTGGGCCTCGGCAGCCGCGCGAATGATCAACTCACGCGGTCCGATCAGAACCGGGCGCGCCAAGGCAGCATGCTGAATCTGCGCGGCCGCATCAAGCGCCAATGCGTCGCCAGGATAGACCAGTGCCAGAGCCGGCAGTTGCCCGGCGGCGCGCTCGCGGGCCCTGGCCACCAACGCACTCAAACGCGGATGGCTGCCCGGCACTGCGTCGCCGTCGGGGTGGGACATGGCGGGGGCCACCTCGGCGCTTGGGCTTAAACGTAGTCCTTGTACTTGTCCAGGAAACGCACAGGCTTGGACAGGGCGTCGCGGCGGAAGGGGTCGCCCAGCTCACGGGTGCACATGATCTCGATCACCGTGGTCTTGCCGCCGTTCATCTGGGCATCGATCGCCTTTTTCAGGGCCGGGCCCACGTCTTCGAGCCGGTCGACCGTGACGCCCTCGGCACCCATGGCGCGGGCAATGCCGGCAAAGCTCTGGTTGTCGAGCTCGCCAGCGACAAAACGCCGGTTGTAGAAATCGACCTGGTTTTTCTTCTCGGCGCCCCATTGGCGGTTGTGGAACACGATGGACGTGACCGGGATGTTGTGGCGCACACAGGTCATGATCTCGGACATGCTCATGCCCCAGGCGCCGTCACCGGCGTAAGAGATGGCTGGCCGGTCGGGCGCGGCCACCTTGGCGCCAATCATGGTGGGCAAGGCGTAGCCGCAGTTGCCAAAGCTCATGGGTGCGAAGAAGCTGCGCGGCTCTTCAAAGCGCAGGTAGCTGTTGGCCACCGAGTTGATGTTGCCGATGTCGGTGGAGACCATGGCGCGTGGCGGCATGGCTTTCTCCAGCTCGCGCAGCACCTGGCGCGGGTGCAGCCAATTGCCAGCCTCGTGCTTGGCCTCTTCAATCACGTCCAGGCTGTAGGCGTCGCGCTCGTGCGTCCAGTCGTCCAGCTCTTTCTCCCAGGCGGCTTTTTCAGCCGCAATGGTGCCGGCGCGGGCGGCCTTGTTGCCGTCGCACACCAAAGCTCGGCCCTGCAGGCGCTGCAGCATGGCCTTGGCCGATGCCTTGGCATCGCCATGCACACCCACGGTGATCTTCTTGACCAGGCCCAAGTTAGTGTGGTCTGCCTCCACCTGGATGATCTTGGCGTCTTTGGGCCAGTAGTCCAGCCCGTGCTGCGCCAGCGTGCCAAACGGACCCATGCGCGAGCCCAGTGCCACCACCACATCAGCCTGGGCGATCAGTTTCATGGCCGCTTTGGAACCCTGGTAACCCAGCGGGCCGCACCACAGCGGGTGGCTGGCCGGGAAAGCATCGTTGCGCAGGTAACCGGTCACCACTGGCGCACCCAGACGCTCAGCCAGCGCCTGGCATTCGGCCACCGCGTCCCCCATCACCACGCCACCACCGGCCAAAATGACCGGGAACTTGGCATTGGCAAGCAGATCGGCAGCGGCATTCAGGCTGTTTTCACCACCGGCACCACGCTCCACGCGCATTGGCTTGGGGATTTCGCAGGTGACTTCACCATAGAAATAGTCGCGAGGAATATTGAGCTGGGTCGGCCCCATTTCGGACATGGCGCGGTCAAAGCAGCGCGCGGTGTACTCGGCCATGCGTTTGGGATTGTTCACGTGGCCCTGGTATTTGGTGAACTCCTGAAACATCGGCAGCTGGTTGGCCTCCTGGAAGCCGCCCAGGCCCATGCCCATAGTGCCGGTCTCGGGCGTGATCATCACGACCGGGCTGTGGGCCCAGTAGGCGGCGGCAATGGCGGTCACGCAGTTGCTGATGCCGGGTCCATTTTGGCCAATCACCACACCGTGACGACCGCTGACACGGGCATAACCGTCGGCCATGTGGCCGGCGCCCTGCTCATGCACCACCGGGATAAGCTTGATACCGGCCGGGGCAAAGATGTCCATCGCGTCCATGAAGGCCGAGCCCATGATGCCGAAGATCTCGGTCACGCCATTGGCGGCCATGGTCTCGACAAAGGCCTCAGAGGGCGTCATTTTTTGCGGTCCAGCGGGCACGGCGGGCTTGTTGGCGGTGGTGTCGTTCATGGGAAAGGTACTCCTGAAAAGCGGCGGTTGGATAGTGGTCTAGCGCCAGTGGACTACCAGGGTCCCCGGGTGCATGCTGCGTCGGATTCTAGGATCAGGCTTTTACCGGGTCAACCCAAATATCGATAACTAGAACGAAATCGACAACTATTTGGAATTTCGATATCATGCAAGACCATGAAAGCCGTGTCCGTTCAGAAGCCAGACGTTGTTGAAATCAACGGCGACACGCCCACGCTGCGCCTGTTTTCGCTGCTAGAAGCCATTGCTGCCAAAGACCAGCTGTTTTCGCTACAAAGCTTGGTGGAAGAAACCGCCCTGCCCAAACCCACCCTGCACCGCATGCTGCAGCAGCTTGAAGCCGCTGGCCTGGTGCAGCGCCAGGGTGATGGCCGGCACTACAGCACCGGCCTGCGCTTGCGCAGGCTAGCTGAAAATCTGCTGCTTAACAACACCTACCACGGCGCGCAACACCTGGTGCTACGCCACCTGGTGGACGAGTTGGGCGAGAGCTGCAACATCACCGCGCTGGCTGGCAGTGAGGTCATTTACCTGGACCGGGTGGAAACGGCAGCACCGCTGCGCTTTTACCTGCACCCCGGCTCCCGCGTGCCGGCGCACTGCTCGGCCAGCGGCAAGATGTTTTTGTCGCAGATGAGCACGGCCCAACGCCGCCGCCTGCTGTCCCACGCGCCGCTGACGGCCTACACCGGCAAGACCCTGACCGACCCGGCGCTGCTGGAAGATGAGCTCAAACAGGTCAGAAGCCAAGGCTATGCGTTGGACAACGAAGAATTTTTGCCCGGCCTACTGTGTGCGGCGGTACTGGTGCCCTCCAGCGCCGGCCGCTCCAACCTGTGCGTGGCCGTACAGGCCCCGATCATGCGGCTGACCCCCGACAAGGTGCTGGCCATGTTGCCCAGCCTGCAGCGGGCGGCACAAGCGCTCAGCCACATTGAACTACAAGCCCCACCCGACGCTGCGCAGGGCTGATAGCTGCATCAACTCCACCCCAGGACCACCACTTTGAGCGCCATTTCTCCCGCCCAGCCCGCACAACCCGACCTGCCCGACCGCATGGTGTCCGTGCGCGAGGTGTTTGGCATTGACACCAGCCTGCGGGTTCCGGCTTTCAGCCAAGCCGATGCCCATGTGCCTGAGATCGACAGCGTGTACCGCTTCAACCCCGAGGTCACGCTCGCGCTGCTGGCGGGTTTCACGCACAACCGGCGCGTGCTGGTGCAGGGCCTGCACGGCACCGGTAAATCGACCCACATCGAGCAGGTGGCGGCGCGGCTGAACTGGCCCTGTGTGCGCGTGAATCTGGACGGCCACATCAGC
>CAJAXU010000558.1 GCA_903948045.1 uncultured beta proteobacterium
CGCCGAATGCCATGGCGATGACTCTCCCACCTTGGCGGAATTCAACCTGGCCCCCGAAAAGTACACCAAGGAGAAGCAGGGCCCGCGCACCAGCACCTATGAAACGCTGCTGCAGTTGGTGGGTTGGCCGGACACCGGCGCCCTCATGCGCCGGCTTGATGACGGCAGCCAAACCGCTGACAAGAAGCCTGGCAACATGAACAAGCACTTGGGCGACACACCGGAGCTGCGCGCCACCAATTTGAAACTGATCAAAGCTTGGGTTGGCGAAGGCGGCTGGAACCTCAACCGCTGGCAAAAGCGTGGTGATGTGCCGGCCATCAGCAAAGAGCAGCTGGACAAGCTCCAGCTCAAGTACTGAGCTAGGCCCCTGGTTTGGCGCGCGTGCCCAGCAGTGCCGCGCCGACAATCATCAAGGCGGCCAGCCCGATGTTCCAAGTGAAAGCGCGGTCGCCGACCAGCACCAGCATGCCGGTGGAGGCCAGTGGTGTCAGGTAGCTCAGGATGCCGATCTGGCGGGTGTCGCCGCGCTTGAGCGCCATGTCCCATAGAAAGAAGGCGGCGCCCATGGGCCCGAGGCCCAGCGCGCCGATCAGCAGCATGTCGCGCCCTGTCAGTGCAACGGCAGGTTCGAGCCATGCGTGACACAGCAGGGACAGCAGCCCCGAGAGCAGGGCAAAGCCGCCTATGGCGGCGGTCGGAAAGTGCGGCACACGCCGGGTCAGCAGCGAGTAGCTGGCCCAGACCAAGGCCGACAGCAGTGCCAGCAAGTAGCCCCATGACCAGCCGCCAGCCTGCTGCCCGGCCCCTGCCGGATCGCCCAAGATCACCAGGGCCGCACCGGCAAAGCCGAGCAACGCTGCCGCAATATGCACAGCTTGCAGCCGGATGCCCGGCAGCAGCCAGGGCGACAGCAGCACCATGAACAGCGGCCACAGGTAGTTGATCAGGTTGGCCTGCACCGGCGGCGCCAGTCGCAGTGCCATGAACAGCAGGAAGTGAAAGCCAAACAGGCCACCCACGCCCAGTGCCAGTGTGGGTAACGGCACGCGCCAGCGGCTGACTTCAAATCGGGAGAGCGGCAAGGCCAGCAGGCCACCGACGCACAGGGCGAGCCCGGTCAGCAAAAAAGGTGGCACGTGCGCCAGCGCCACACCCAGTGCAGCCAGCGTGCCCCATAGGGCGATCGCGCCGAGGGCCAACAGCGCGGGCGGTAGCGTGCGGCCCGGCCTCAGACCGGGCGAGCTGGGCATGTTACTCAAGCCGGACGCTGGTCGGTCGAGGGTCGTTGCCAGAGGTTGATACCTCCGTCCACCGCGTGCTGATCGATCGCCGCCGACTCGTCGGCGGAGAACTCGAGCCGCTGCACCGCACCGGCAAGTTCCGTGATTTGTTCTGGGCGACTGGCGCCGATCAGCGCCGAGCTGACGCGCGCGTCACGCAGCACCCAGGCCACGGCCATCTGAGCCAGGCTCTGTCCACGGGACTGCGCGATGTCATTGAGTGCACGCACGCGGGCCAGGTTGGCGTCGCTCAGGTGTTCGGCCTTGAGCGAGCCGCCGCCGGCACGGTTGATGCGGGCGTCCTGTGGAATGCCGGCCAAATACTTGTCGCTCAGCAGGCCCTGCGCCAGCGCGCTGAACGCGATGCAGCCCATGCCGGTGTCCGCCAGGGTGTCCAGCAACTCAGCCTCGATCCAGCGATTGAGCAGGCTGTAGGACGGTTGGTGGATCAGCGGCGTCACGCCCATGCCGCGCAACAGTGCAGCCACCTCGCGTGTCTTGCCGGCCGAATAGCTGCTGATGCCAACATAA
>CAJAXU010000559.1 GCA_903948045.1 uncultured beta proteobacterium
CATTTCATGCTGGTCGATACCTTGACTGCCCTTGACAACGTCAAGCTTGGTGCCGAGCCGCACTGGTTGCTGCCCCGGGCCCAGCGGCAAGTCCGCGTGCGACTGGACGCCTTGATGCTGAGTACCGGGCTCATAGTTGACCTGGACGCGTTGGTGCAGGACCTGTCGGTTGGCGATCGCCAGCGCCTTGAAATCCTGAAAGCGCTGTACCGCGGCGCCCGTATCCTGATCCTGGATGAGCCCACCGCGGTGCTGACGCCGCAGGAAACCGAGCAACTGTTCGACGTTTTGCGGGTGCTGCGAGACCAGGGCAGCACCATCTTGCTGATCACCCACAAGCTCAAGGAGGTGATGCGCCTGTGCGACGACGTGACCGTGATGCGGGGGGGCCGTGTTGTGCAAGAGTTGCCGATCGCTCAGGCCTCGGTGGAGGCGCTGGCGCTGGCCATGGTGGGACGCAAGGTGCAAATGGGCCGAGTGGAAGGGCTGGCGCGGACAGCGCCGGGTGAGCCGCTGTTGACGGCCACGGGTATCTCGGTGCGTGACGGTCTGGGCGTGCAGCGCCTGGCCGACCTGAACCTGACGCTGCACGCCGGTGAGATCGTCGGTGTCGCGGGTGTCTCTGGCAATGGCCAAAGTGAATTGCTCGACGTGCTCTCGGGCCTGCTCAGGCCCGACAGCGGCAGCCTGCAAGTGGGCGGGCAGAACTTTGCCGCCGGCGCCTGGCTGGAACCCCACGCCGCACGCGCGCTGGGCTTGGCTCATGTGCCGGAAGACCGCCATGCGCGCGCCCTTGTGATGGCGTTTTTCGCCTGGGAGTCGGCCGTGCTGGGTTATGACGGCCTGGCCGACTACAGCCGTCACGGCTGGATGGCTCATGGCCGTATGCGTGCGGCCACGCTGGCGATGATGACCCGCTTCGATGTGCGGCCGGCCGATGTCGAGCTGCTCAGCAGCAAATTCTCAGGCGGTAACCAACAAAAACTGGTGCTGGCGCGCGAACTTGGGCAAGCGCCGCGTGTGCTGTTGGTCGGGCAGCCGACCCGTGGCGTGGACATTGGCGCCATTGAATTCATTTACGAGCGGCTGCGTGCTCTGCGCGACGCCGGCTGCACCGTGCTGTTGGTCTCCAGCGAGCTCGATGAAATATTGGCCCTGTCGGACCGGGTGATCGTCATGAACCAGGGTCGGGTCATGGGTGAGCTGCCGATTGATGAGTGCAATGAGTCCAAGCTGGGCATGCTCATGACCGGAGCAGGCGCATGAGCCCCTCGCACGCGCTGCCCCGCTGGGCCGATCTGCTGCTGTTACCAGCGGTGTGTCTGGCGGTCGCACTGCTGGCGGCTGGCGGCGTGGTGGCCTTGGTTGGGCAGGACCCGAGGGCGGTGCTGGCGGTGCTGGTTCAGGGCGCGCTTGGCACACCGCGCGGCATCAGTTACACCCTCTATTACGCCACCACCTTCATTTTCACCGGGCTGGCGGTGTCGGTGGCCTATCACGGCGGCCTGTTCAATATCGGCGGCGAGGGCCAGGCCATTTTGGGCGGCCTGGGGACCGGTTTAGTGGCCCTGTGGCTGTCACCCAGTCTGCCGGCCTGGCTGATGCTGCTCCTGATGATGCTGGCTGGTGCCCTGTTTGGCATGCTGTGGGCGGCCGTGCCAGCGTATCTGCAGGCCTACCGGGGCAGCCACGTGGTGATCACCACCATCATGTTCAATTTCATCGCCAGCAGTCTGCTGGTGTATTTGCTGGTGAATCACCTGCGGCCGACCGGCACCATGGCCGTGGAGAGCAAGGCCTTCGCCGCCTCGGCCCGGTTGCCCAGCATGAAAGACGCGCTGGCCTGGTTGGGGCTGGATTGGCCGGCGTCACCGCTGAACCTGAGCCTGCTGCTGGCCTTGCTGGCGGCGCTGCTGGTGTACGTCTTTTTGTGGCGGACCCGCGCGGGCTACCACTTGCGGGCGGTGGGCGCCAGCCCGGCAGCGGCTGAATATGCCGGCATCCGGTCGCAGCGGCAAGTGATGGTGGCGATGGCGATCTCGGGTGCTTTGGCCGGGCTGGTCGGCATGAATGAAATTGCGGGCGTCAGCGGGCGTCTGTTGCTGGAGTTTGTCAGCGGCGCCGGGTTCACTGGCATCGCGGTGGCCCTGATGGGCCGCAATCACCCGCTGGGAATTGTGGTCGCCAGCCTGTTGTTTGGGGCCTTGTTTCAGGGCGGGGCCGAGGTGGCGTTTGAGGTGCGCGGCTTCAGCCGGGACATGGTGGTGATGCTGCAGGGTTTTATTGTGCTGTTTTCGGGCGCCATGATTTATGTGATCGCGCCCGGCGTGGCCTGGGTGTTGGCGCTGGGCACAAGAAGAGCGGGGGCCGCTCATGGATGAAGCCCTGTGGGGTGCCATGCTGGCGTCCACCTTGCGTATGGCTACGCCCCTGGTGTTGTGCGCCTTGGCAGGCCTGTTGGCCGAACGCTCCGGCGTGGTTGACCTGGGTCTAGAAGGCAAGATGCTGTTTGCTGCTTTTGCCGCCGGGGCTGGGGGCGCCGTCTATGGGTCCACTGCGTTGGCGCTGCTGTTGGCGGTCGCCGTGGCCACAGCCATGTCCTGGCTGCACGGCCTGGCCTGCGTGAGTCACCGTGGCGATCAGGTGGTGTCAGGGGTTGCGACCAACATCATTGCGGCCGGATTGACGGTGGTGCTAGGCGCCGCCTGGTTCGCCCAGGGCGGCCAGACCCCACCGGTCACCGCCGAGGTGCGCATTGGGCCACTGATGCCGCAACTGGCGGAATGGGTCCAGGGTCTTGGCGTTATTGGTGCGGTTGTCGGGCCTGGCTTGCTGGGCCATAACGCGCTGGTGTATCTGGCCTTTGCCCTGGTGCCAGCGGTCTGGTGGCTGTTGTTTCGCACCCGCTTTGGTCTGCGCCTGCGCGCCGTGGGAGAGAACCCGCACATGGTGGACGCTGCCGGGGTGTCGGTCCAGCGGCTGCGCTACGCGGCGCTGACCATGAACGGCGTGCTGTGCGGCCTGGCTGGCAGCTACCTTGTACTGGCACAAAACGCCTCGTTTTCCCAGAACATGACCGCTGGCCGTGGTTTTATGGCGCTGGCCGCCTTGATTTTTGGCCGCTGGCACCCGGTCAAGGCCTTATGGGCCTGTCTGCTGTTCGGCTTCATGGACGCGGTCGCAATACGTTTGCAAGGGGTGCACCTGGCAGGTGTGGGTGAGGTGCCGGTGCAGCTGATCCAGGCCTTGCCCTATGTGATGACGGTGGTACTGCTGGCGGGTTTCATTGGTTCTGCGGTGGCACCACAGGCGCTGGGTAAGCCCTACCTCAAAGAGCGCTAGGCTTTCCGCGATCGGCAGCGAGCGCGCGGGCCAGCGAGGCTTCAACCGGTAAGGGCTCGGCGCCCCAGCGAGCGGCCAGCACTTCAGCGCACAGCGCCGCCAGGGTCAGACCGCGCGAACCCATGGCGGCGCACAGCCACAAACCCTGGTCTACCCCGGTGCCCAATGGCCCCACGAGCGGCAAACGGTCGCCACTGACGCAGCGGCTGCCACGCCAGGCCTGGACTTGACCGCTGGCAAACATCGGCGCCAGTGGCTCTGCCAGCACCGGCAGCAGCCGCGCCAAGCGTGCCAGGTTGGCGCCGTGGTGCGCCTGTTCACCGGGGTCGGGTTCGTCGTTGGGTTGGTAGGTGGCGCCAGCCAGCCAGGCCGGGCCACTCGGCATGGGTACGCGCGGCAGCAGGCTGCCAGCGCCATTGA
The DNA here is from genome assembly GCA_903948045.1 of uncultured beta proteobacterium. Classification (GTDB taxonomy): domain Bacteria; phylum Pseudomonadota; class Gammaproteobacteria; order Burkholderiales; family Burkholderiaceae_C; genus Rhodoferax. The sequence continues at coordinate 3,763 of CAJAXU010000559.1, forward strand.
CCGGAAAATCGGGCAGCTGTGACAGTGCCAGTGCGGGTGAATCGTTGTGCAGGGCCCAGGAAACCTGTCCGTCGACCTTGGTCAGAGTGGGCTGCCGGGCAAAAGTGTCAAGGCCGGGCTCTGCGGCGCTGCAGGCGGCGAGCAAGGGCGCCACGCCAATGGCGTTGGCCAGGACCACCTGCTCCGCACAAGCCATGCTCTGCCCGGCGGCGTCCAGCACATGCCACAGGCCATGATGCCGCTGCAGACCCGCCACCGTACAGCCGCCCTGAAACCGCACGCCGGGCTGCGCCAGCCAGGCACGCACCAATGACGCCGGCTTGACCCAGCCGGCCTGGGCGTGCCACAGAGCTGGTGTACCCGGCGCGTGGCCATTGCCGCCGGGATAGCGCTGCTCAACACCGGTGCCATCCCAGTCCTGGCCGCGCAACAACAGCGCCTGCGCCTGTTGCAGCACCAGACGCACGCCGGCGCGCGACAGGCGCGACAAACTGCAGTCGTCAACTGAGACATGGGGCACCACCAGCCCGGCCGGCAGGCTGGAGGCGCCCTGGGCCGGGGATGGCGAGGCGTCAAGCACCAGCACCTGCCAGCCGCGCCGTGCCAAGGCTGCTGCCACGCTGGCGCCGGCCAATCCGGCACCCACCACCACGCAGCGGCTGACCGGCAATGCCGGCGTCACGGCGCCGGGGCGGCTACTTTTGAGTGCCCAGGCCGGATGAAATTCGGCCCTGATCACCGCAGACGGCTCAGGCCCCCGGTTCTCGGGCATCACAAAGCCGCACTGTTGCAGCACAGGCCGCAGCAGCACGGCCGTGTCGCGGCGAAGGGCCAGCACGGCACCGCGGCACGCCAGCCGCGCCAGCGCCTTGACCCGCCACAGGTCCCACCGGCTACCCGGTGCTGCCATCGCCGGGTCGGGGTCAAGAAGGAGCGCGTCGGCCTGAAAGCGCTGCTCTCGTAACAGGCTGGACAAGTCGCCGATGCACAGGGTCAGTAGCAGGTGCCCGTTCTCAAAGCTCAGGCGGTGAAAGCCCGCACCCAGGTCTAGGCTTTGTTGTCTTAGCTGGGCAACGAAACCGCGCAGAGCAGGCTGCGCCATGCCCTGTGCGAAGTCATCGAAACGGGGTGGCTCAGCGCAAAGTCCCACATAGTGCAAGACGCGCGGCCGGTGTTCGTCCCGGCACCAGGCGTCCCAGACCGCAAAAAATTGCTGACCGTTGCCAAAAGCGGTATCCAGACACCGCCAAGCGTTTTGGCCAGCCCAGGCTGCGGGCGAAACCGCCGCCCGCAAAAAGTCGCTGGCGTCTGGCTCAGCCATGCGCCCGCATGCCTTCAGGCGGTGGGCGGTACGTAACCCTGAGCGGCGTCAGCGCCATCGCCAAAAAAGTGGTTTTCCATCTGACGAGCCAGGTACTGACGGGCGCGCGCATCGGCCAGATTGAGGCGGTTTTCATTCACCAGCATGGTTTGGTGCTTGAGCCAGGCCGCCCAGGCCTCTTTGCTGACGCTCTCCCAAATGCGTTTGCCCAACTCGCCAGGGTAGGGCGGGAAATCGAGTCCGTCGGCTTCCTTGCCGAGCTTGATGCAGTTGACGGTGCGTGCCATAGATGACCTTTGAACAATAGCGGTGTAGGGTGGCGACTTTAGCAAGCTTTGAGTGGCCGTTGCCGGGGCAAGGTTGCGTGTGGCTTGCTTTTTGCGTGTTGCCCCCAAACTCTTCTGATCGAATCTGGATCAGCTGTGAACAGGTGTAATTCTCAGATTGGTTTTTTTTCTTGCCCCGCGCGGGCTCCATTAGAAGTAAGATCGCAGACATGGCAAAAGTTGACACGAAAACGACAATGGTGGCCGACGGGCTGCGTTACAAGTCCAAGGTATCGGGTTCCCCGTTCACCGCGGCGACCTCATTTGGTGCGGCAACCATGTCGTGCTTTCTGTGCGGCAAGCATCGCCCCCGTTCCCAATTAAGTTCACGCAAGATTCTGGGCAAGTCCCAAGCGGTGTGCGCGCCGTCCTGCAAGGCGCTGGACGAAGCCAACAGCTGACGCGCCATGCTGTCATGGCTGGTTGATCGGCTCGACCAGGCGCCACGCCAGGTCTTTGCATTCCTCAGCGCTGGTTGCGTGGCCTTGCTGGCCTACGGGCTGTACCTGCAGCACGTGGTCGGTCTGGTGCCGTGCCCGATGTGCATCGTGCAGCGCTACGCTCTTATTTTCATAGCGATCATTGCAGCACTGGCGGGGCTTGCGGGCCGAAAAGGCACGCAACTCACAGGCGCTGCGGCCCTGCTGGTCAGCGCTATTTTTGGTGCTTACGTGGCGGCCCGACAAAGCTGGCTGCAGTGGTATCCGCCTGAGGTGGTGAGCTGTGGGCGCGATTTTTACGGCATGATCGAAACCTTTCCCCTGCAGCGCGCCATCCCCATGATCTTCAAGGGCGGTGGCGATTGCAGCAAGGTGGACTGGACCTTTCTGGGCGGCTCTATCGCCAATTGGTCCTTTGTCTGCTTTTGCGGCGTGGCGGCGGTGGCGCTGGCCCTGCTCTGGCGGACCAGCCGCCGCCCTTAGGCTACAACGGCAGGGTGTCGAAACTGGCGTAGGTATTGCGTAGCCACGTCTTCACCCGCTGGCGTTCCAGCATGCCCAGGCAATCTGGGCTGTTGCGGTCATTGATGGCAGCCCAGAAACTCGCGTTTTGCCGGTCAATTTTGCGCATGCTGGCCTCGTGCAGCATGGGCAGGTCAATGCAGTAGGCGCCGAGTGCATGCGCTTTTGCCAGCGCTGGTGATCGCTCCAGCTGAGAAAAATCGGAGCCACGACCGTGGTTTTTTACCACCACATAGCCCGGCCCGGCGCCATACGTGGTCAGCAGGCGGCCCAGCAAATCTACCGAATCATGGCCGACATCTGCCACATGCCAAAAATTGACGGTGACGCCCATTTCTGCCAGCAGTGCCAGCAGGTCGGAGTCCTGCACCCAGCGCGCCAGTGGCGCGGCAGTTTGCGCCGCCAGGTCGACGATCACGCTGGGCACGGGTGCATCGGCATCTCCAGCTTCTAGCGCGTTGAAAATTCGGTCCAGACCTTCGTATGTATCAACGACGACAGGGGCCGCGTAATCGGCGTAAAACCGGGCGAAAGAGGTGTGTGAGCGGTCGGTGTCAAAGCCAGTGAAGGGCTGTTCGCGGTCAATGAAATACTGCGCCAACGCCCTTGCCGCCACTGATTTGCCAACGCCGCCTTTTTCGCCGCCGATGAAATTGAGTGAGCTCATGTGTGGATCCTGTGGTGCTAGGTTATGAATTTCCCCGGGGGGCGGTATGCAACAGCAGAGCAA
>CAJAXU010000560.1 GCA_903948045.1 uncultured beta proteobacterium
CACAATCTCGTTGTGCAGGCCAAAGCCGATGCCGCTGAAGCCGGCAGATGCCAGCGCCTCGAACTGCAGCACCGAGTACAGCTTGTCGGCACCGGCGCCGCCGTACTGCTCTGGCAGGGTCATGCCCAGAAAGCCGTTGGCGCCAGCCTTGTGCCAAACGGCCCGGTCCACATAACCCTGCTCCTCCCAGGCAGCGTGAAACGGTGCAATTTCGCGCGCCATGAAGCGCTCAAAACTGTCACGAAAGGCCTCGTGCTCGGCGTTGAACAGGGTGCGTTGAATCATGGGTATTTCAATTTGAGATGGAAACTGGCTCAGACCGACACCGCTCGCAGGCCGCAGCTTTGCGCTGCCACCAACTGGCGTTGATCTGAGGTGACAAACAGCTCGGCTTCCAGCACCAAGGCGCTGCCGATGTGGATGGCATCCATCCCGCGCAGCACATTGGCCTCCAGACTGGCGATGGCCTGCGCCAAGACCATTGGTGTCAGGTCGCAGATGGCTGCATCCTCCACATCTGCCAATAGCAGGGCCTTCAAATGCCGGTATTGGCTGTCGGACACGCGCCCCTCGCGCTGTAGCCTACACAATGCCGACACAATTTCGGGCAGCGCGATACCTGACAGCAAGATCTCAGTCGCTTGGTCGCACCAATGCAAGACCGCATCAGAACCGGCCTCCCGGACATAGCGCTTGACAAACGCCGAACTGTCAAAAAAGACGCGCACAGGGCCTGCTCCTACAAACTGCTACATGCCACTGCCACGCTCATCTAGCACCAGGCGGCTGAGCGCGACGCCATCCAGCACCAGCGGCTGGGCTTGACGACGTTTCCAGGACGGCAAATCGGGCACCACCGGAACAATGTCGGCAATCGGTTTGCCATTGCGCAGCACCCGGACCGACTCACCCTGCGCCACCAGGTCAAAGTACTGTTTGGCGTGATTACGGAGTTCCGTGAATGTGGTTTGTTTCATGACCAGTTTCGGATGTACAGAATGGCGTCAGTATAAATGCACACTTTGTGCGACGCTCACGCAGGCAGCGCTGACGCCGGGTGAAATGCCTATACTGCTGCGCCACCCCACCGCAAGGAACGCCCCATGACCGAAGCCTATGTGTATGACGCCATCCGCACCCCGCGCGGCAAGGGCAAAAAAGACGGCAGTCTGTTTGAAGTCAAGCCCGTCAACCTGCTGGCCGGCCTGCTGACCGAGCTGCAAAGCCGCAACGGGTTCGACACCGCTGCGGTGGACGATGTGGTGATGGGCATCGTCTCACCGGTCGGTGATCAGGGCTCGGTGCTGCCCAAGGTGGCGGCCCTCAAGGCCGGTTGGGACGTGCGCTGTGCCGGCTTGCAAATCAACCGCTTCTGCGCCTCGGGGCTGGAAGCCGTAAACCTGGCGGCGCAAAAGGTGCGCTCGGGTTGGGAAGACCTGGTGGTGGCCGGCGGCGTGGAGAGCATGAGCCGCGTGCCCATCGGCTCGGACGGTGGCGCCTGGGCCATGGACCCCGAAACCAACTCCGCCACCGCCTTTGTGCCGCAAGGCATTGGCGCCGACCTGATCGCCACGCTGGAAGGCTTCAGCCGGCAGGACGTCGACCGCTTTGCCCTGACCTCGCAGCAGCGCGCCAGCGCCGCGCAGAGCGCCGGCCACTTTGCCCGCTCGTTGGTGCCGGTGCGTGATGCGCTGGGCCAGGTCATCCTGGCGCAAGACGAATTCATCAAACCCCACAGCACGCTCGACGGCCTGGCCAGCCTCAAGCCCGCGTTCGAGCAGATGGGCAGCATGGGGTTCGATCAGGTCGCGCTCACCCGCTACCCGCAGGTCGAGCGCATTCACCATGTGCACCACGCCGGCAATTCGTCGGGCATCGTCGATGGCGCGGCCGCCGTGCTGATCGGTTCCGAGGCGGCTGGCCGCAGCCATGGCCTGACGCCGCGCGCCCGCATCGTGGCGGTAGCACTCAGCGGCGCTGACCCCACCATCATGCTCACAGGTCCGATGCCAGCCACCCGCACGGCGCGGGCCAAGGCCGGCCTCACCGTCGACCAGATCGATTTGTTTGAGGTGAACGAAGCCTTTGCCGCCGTGGTGATGCGCTTCATGAAAGAGATGCAGGTGCCGCACGACAAGGTCAACGTCAACGGCGGCGCCATCGCCATGGGCCACCCGCTGGGTGCCACCGGCGCCATGATTCTGGGCACGCTGATCGACGAGCTGCACCGGCGCCAGCTGCGCTACGGGCTGGCCACGCTGTGCGTGGGCGGCGGCATGGGCATTGCCACCATTGTGGAGAGACTTTGATGAACACCATCCGTTACACCCTGCAAGACGGCATTGCCACCGTCACTTTTGACGAGCCGGGCTCACCGGTCAACACCATGTGCCTGCAGTGGCAGGACGACCTGCATGCGCTGGCCACCCAAGTGCTGGCGGACCGCGCGGCGATTCGCGGCATGCTGCTGACCTCGGCCAAAAGCACGTTTTTTGCCGGCGCCGACCTCAAAGCCACCATGCGCCTGACGCCGGCCGACGCCCCGGCCGTGTATGCCGGCATCGAGCGCGTCAAGCAAGATTTCCGCACGCTGGAGACACTGGGCATCCCGGTGGTCAGCTGCCTCAACGGCACCGCCCTGGGCGGCGGCTGGGAGGTGGCGCTGGTCGGCCACCACCGCATCGCCGTGGATGACGCGCGCATTCAGTTCGGCCTGCCCGAGGTCACACTCGGCCTGCTGCCCGGCGCCAGCGGCGTCACCAAAATGACGCGCCATCTCGGTCTGCTCGGCGCCCAGCCCTATTTGGTGGAAGGCCAGCTGTTTTCACCGCAACAGGCGCTTGGCCTGGGGCTGGTGCATGCGCTGGTGGCACCCGGCGCCCATGCACAAGCCGAGATGCAGGCCCAGGCCCTGGCCTGGATAGCCGCCCACCCCACCGCCCAGCACCCCTGGGAAGCCAAAGACTACAAGGTGCCCGGCGGCACACCGGCCAACCCGACAGTGGCGGCCATGCTGCCGGTGGCGCCGGCCATGCTCAAAAAGCAGACCCGCGGCCGCTACCCCGCCCCGGAGGCGATTCTGGCCAGCATGGTCGAGGGCCTGCAGGTTGATGTGCCCACCGCGCTGCGCATCGAGAGCCGTTACC
>CAJAXU010000561.1 GCA_903948045.1 uncultured beta proteobacterium
GCGCTAATCGGTCTGGGTGTTAGCCCAGCCGCAAGGCCATCACGCCGGCGAGGATGATCAGTGTGCCCGTCAGTCGGCGCAGGTTGAAACGCTCTTTCAAAAACCAGGCACCCATCAGCACTGCAAACAGCACCGAGGTTTCGCGCAGCGCGGCCACCATGGCCACCGGGGCCTGCGTCATGGCCCACAGCGCAATGCCGTAAGAGCCGAGCGAGGCCAGTGCACCGCCCAGGGCCAATGGCCAGCGTTGTTTGGCATACGCCAGCGCGGTGTCGCGACGGCGCAGGAACACGATCAGCGCAAAGGGCCAGCCGTCCAGCAGGAACAGGGTGGCCACATACTGCGCCGCGTCGCTCGATGCGCGCACGCCCAGCGCGTCCACCACGGTGTAGGTGGCGATGATGACGGCATTGATTAGCGCAAAGCGCACCGCCTTCGGCGCAGCAAAGGCATGCGGGCTCAGGCCCAACGTCAGCACGCCGGCACTGATGCCCAGCACGCCGACCCAGGCCATCGGCGACAGGGTTTCGCCCAATGTGAAGGTGGCCGAGACCGCCACCAGCAGCGGTGCTGAGCCGCGCATCAGGGGGTAGGTCAGCCCCAGGTCGCCGTGCTGGTAGGCGCCGGTGAGCGCGGTGTAGTAAGCGATGTGGATCACCAGCGAGGAGATCAGCCAGGGCCAGGCGGCGGCCGGCGGCCAGCCCAGCACCAGCACCAGCGGAATGGCCACCACCGAGCCCAGCAGGTGGATCAGCGCGGTGTCGAGCGCCTTGTCTTGGCTAGACTTGACCAGCGCATTCCAGCCGGCATGCAGCAGGGCGCCGAACAGCACCGCTGCCACCACCGGCCAGCTCAGGGTCATACCCAAGGCAGCGAGTAGGTCTTGATGTTGGTGAAACTCTTGATCGCCTCCTGCACCCCTTCCTTGTAGCCCAGGCCCGAATCCTTGATGCCGCCAAACGGGGTGAGTTCGAGCCGGTAGCCGGGCACCTCGCGGATGTTGACCGATCCCACATGCAGGTCATTGACAAAGCGGGTGATGTAGTCGAGCCGGTTGGTGCAGACCGAGCTGGACAGGCCGTAGGCGGTTCCATTGGAGATGCGGATGGCGTCGTTGATGTCCTTGAAACGGATGATGGGCGACACCGGGCCAAAAGTTTCCTCGCGCGCCACGGTCATGGCCGGGTCGACCCGGTCGAGCACGGTGGGCGAATACAGCGCGCCACGGCGCTGGTTGCCCACCAGCAGCCGGGCACCCTGGGCCACTGCCTCGTTAACTCGGCTCTCAAACAGGGTGGCGGCGGCCTCATCAATCACCGTGCCCATCTCGTTGGCCTTGTCCAGCGGGTCGCCAAAGCGCCAGGCCTTTGTCTTGGCCACCACCTGCTCGACAAAGCGGTCCGCCACGGCTTCGTGCACCAGCATGCGCTTGACGGCCGTGCAGCGCTGGCCGGAGTTTTTGTACGAACCTTGCACGGCCAGGGTCGAGGCTTCGTCTAGATCGGCGTCTTCCATCACGATGATGGGGTCATTGCCACCCAGCTCCAGCACCACGCGCCGGTAGCCGGCTTTGGCAGCGATGTATTTGCCAATGGCCACGCCGCCGGTGAAGGTGACCAGGTCGACCTGGGGGTGGGTGATCAGCTCGTCGGCGATTTCAGCCGGGTCGCCGGTGATGATGCTCAGCATCTCGGGCGGCAGGCCGGCCTGGTACAGGATGTCGGCAAAGAAGATCGCCGAGAACGGCACCTTCTCAGAAGGTTTGAGCACCATGCGGTTGTTGGTGGCGATGCTGGGCACCACTTTGTGCGCCACCTGGTTCATCGGGTGGTTGAACGGGGTGATGGCGGTGATCACCCCCAGCAGGGGTGAGCGCTGGGTGTAGACGCGGCGCTTCTTGCCGTGGTGGGTCAGGTCGCAGCTGAAAATCTGGCCGTCGTCCTTGAGCACCTCGTTGGCGCCGAACAGCAGCACGTCGCTGACTCGGCCGGCCTCATACAGTGCGTCCTTGATGCACAGACCCGACTCGGCGGTGATCAGTTGCGCCACGTCGTTCAGGCGCTGGCTGATCAGCGCCGCAGCGCGGTTCAGGATAGCGGCGCGCTCAAACCGGCTGAGCTGGGGTACGTAGGCGTGGGCGGCGGCAAAAGTGTCGCGCACCTCCTCCAGCGTGGCTTTGGGCACGGTGCCGATGACTTCTGCTGTGTAGGGGTTGTGCACCGCGATCACACGGTCGCCGCTGCGGTCAGCGCCGACTTGGCGCCCGGCCAGACGCATGCTGTTGAGGTGGTGGTCAAGAATGAACTGCTGAATCATGGGGGGCTTTCGTTGAGAGGGCAGGGGCGTAGGTGTTGACCGGTGTTATTGGGCGTGGTTCAGGGCAAGGTCAAAGGCGTCAAAATTTCGCAGGCGGCGGCTGGCGTCCAGATTCGGCAGGGGCCGGTTCAGGATCAGCGGCACGCGTTGTTCGCTGATGCCGCCATGGGAGCGCAACGGCACCTCCAGGCTGGACAGGTCGTGGCGCGCGGCCGAGGTGCCGAGCACGGTGAAGCGCTCCGACACCACCACCAGGTCGCCAATGCGGTCGGCCGGCAGCTCAAAGCGCTCAGCCGCCTGCGCGCGCGGCAGCACCAGCTCGATGCCCAGCACCGCCTGCAGGCGGGCGCAAGCGCTGGCCGCGTCGGTGTCGGCGGGCAAGTAGACCGTGGCAAACGAGCCCAGCGCGCCGTGGTGCACCACGTAGGGGTCGGTGATCGGCAGGATGACGCGGGCGGCGGCGGTACCCAGCCAGGCGTCAAACCAGTCCTGAAGGTAGATCACATCAGGCTTGCCGTCCATGCCCACCTTGGCGTTCATACCGTGGTCAGCGGTGAGGGCGATCACGCAGCCCAGCGCGTCGAGCGCGGCCAGGTAGCCGTCCATCATGGTGTAGAAGGCATTGGCGCCAGCAGTGCCGGGGGCATGCTTGTGCTGGATGTAGTCGGTGGTCGACAGGTACAGCACATCCGGGCGCCGCGTCTGCATCAGCTTGACCCCGGCGGCAAACACAAACTCCGACAGGTCGGCGCTGTAGACGCTGGGCAGGGGCTGGCCCACCAGCGCCAGCACGTCGTCGATGCCGTTGTCTTTGAGCGTGGCCTGGTCGGCTTTTTCTGCTGAGAAGCAAATGCCGCGCATCTGGTGCCCGAGCAGGGTGCGCAGCTTGTCCTTGGCCGTCACCACCGCCAGCGACAGGCCGGCGTCGGCCAGTGCTGCCAGCAGGGTAGGCGCGCGCAGCCACTTGGGGTCATTCATCATGACTTCCACGTTATTGGCCACGTCATACAGGTAGTTGCCGCAGATGCCGTGCACGCTGGGTGGCACGCCGGTCACGATCGACAGGTTGTTGGGGTTGGTGAAGCTGGGCACCACGCAATCGGCCACCAGTGCCGTGCCCTGGGCCAGCGTGCGCTTGAGCCAGGGCATCTGGCCCATGGCCACGGCCTGGGCCAGGTAATCGGGTTCGCAGCCGTCGACGCACACCACCACGGTGGGTGTGCGCGGCAGTTGGTAGCTTCTGCCGTTGACGTGCACGGCGGGGGTCGGGTTGGATGTCATGGGGTCGCTTTCAGGGAAACAGGCTTAGGGGTGTGGCGACGTAGCTCATTAGCCGCGGTGCGGGCCTTGCTCTCCGTCGCATGATCGAACATGGCTTGCCCGGCCAGCTGCGGGTTCCCCGAGCTGATGGCTTGCACGATGTGCTGGTGTTCGCTGGCCGAGGCCGGCATCAGCCAGCCGTCGGCCAGATTGAGGCGCCGAAACAGCGACAGTTCTTTGATCAGCTTGCGGTAAATCGCGGTCAGCTTGCGGTTGCCGGTCATTTCCACCAGGCGGTCATGGAACTGCAGATTGAGCAGATGGTAGCGCTGCGCGTCCTGCGCGGCCACCGCCTGCTCCATGGTGCTCACCATGGTCTGCATCTCGTCGCGTTGGGTCTCGGTCAGGTGGGTGGCCAACTGGCGGCCGACCAGCTCGTCCATGGCGGCGCGCAGATCAAAAATTTCCAGCGCTTCGTCCAGGGGGATGTCGCGCACGAACACGCCCCGGTTTTTCTCAGTCCGCACCAAGCCGGCCTCATCCAGCATGCGAAAGGCCTCGCGGATCGGGCCGCGCGAGACGCCCATTTTTTCGGCCAGCGCCGCCTCGATCAGCTTGCTGCCGGGCGGGTACTCGCCGCTCAGGATACCGCGCTCGATTTCCTGCTGAACCACCATGCTCAACGAGCGGCTTTGCAGCAGGGCAATGGTGGGGTGCATGGTGGCGCTCATGGCGGTGATTGAAGCAGATTTCCAGAAATTGTCAACAATTTACAAAAAACAATTGACAAGCGGTGAGGGGTGACGTCCAATAAATTTTTTTGGCGTCGCCGAGCCACTGGCTCAAGAAAGCAACCATGGATAGAGACCGCATACTGCTGACCCCGGGGCCCTTGACAACCACCTTGCGCACCAAGCTGGCCATGCTCAAGGACTGGGGCTCGTGGGACGCCGATTTCATTGCCGTGACAGCCAGTGTGCGGCGGAGCCTGCTGGCCATCATCCATGGCCAGGACAGCCATGTGGTGGTGCCCTTGCAGGGCAGCGGCACCTTCAGCGTGGAGGCAGCGGTCGCCACCCTGGTGCCGCATGACGGCCATGTGCTGGTGCTGGACAACGGCGCTTATTGCAAGCGAGCCGCCCGCATCACCAGCATGATGGGGCGGCGCTGCAGCACCATGAGCTTTGACGAAGCCAGCCCGGTCGACCCCCATGCACTGGCGCAGCGCCTTCAGGAAGACGCCTCCATTACCCATGTGGTGCTGATCCACTGCGAAACCGGCGCCGGCGTGCTCAACCCCCTGCAGGCGGTGGCCGATGTTTGCGCGCGTTTTGAGCGCGGGCTGATCGTGGACGCCATGAGCTCTTTTGCCGCGCTGGAGATCGACGCGCGCAAAACCCGCTTTGACGCGCTGATTGCCGCCAGCGGCAAGTGCCTGGAGGGCGTGCCCGGCATGGGTTTTGTCTTCATCCGCCAGGCGGTGCTGGAGGGCTGCGCCGGCCGCAGCCAGTCGCTGGCGATGGACCTGTACGACCAGTATGTCTATATGGAGAAGACCGGGCAGTGGCGCTTCACGCCGCCGACCCATGTGGTGGTGGCCCTGCATGAGGCGATTGCCCAGTTTGAGGCTGAAGGCGGCCAAAGCGCCCGGCTGGCGCGCTACACCCGCAATTACCAAACGCTGGTGACGGGCATGGCCGCCCTGGGCTTCAAGCCCTTTCTGGACCCGGCGGTACAGGCGCCCATCATCGTCACCTTTCACGCGCCGCAGCACCCGGCCTATGAGTTCAAGCGTTTTTACGACACCGCCAAGCACTATGGCTTTTTGCTGTACCCGGGCAAGCTGACGCAGGTCGAGACCTTTCGCGTCGGCTGCATTGGCGCTATCGGACCGGTGGAGATGCGCCAGGCGGTGGACGCGGTGGCGCAAACGCTGCGCGATATGGGCATCAGCCAGCCCGCGCTTGGGGTCTGAACCATGGCGAACGTTGCGGTGATTGGCGCCGGCTTTGTCGGCCTGTCCAGTGCCTACTGGCTGATGCAAGACGGCCACC
>CAJAXU010000562.1 GCA_903948045.1 uncultured beta proteobacterium
AGTGTACAACCGCGCCGGTGCGTCGGGTGCCATCGGCACCCAGCACGTGGCCCAGCAACCGGCGGATGGCTACACCCTGCTGCTGGTAGCCTCGCCGTTTACCACGGTGGCGGCCTCGCTGCCCACTGCTGGCTTCGACGCGCTGCGCGGCTTTGCGCCGGTCGGCCTGGTTGCCACCGGCCCCCTGGTCTGGGCCTCCAATGTCAGCCTGCCAGTTACCAGCATGAAAGACGTGGCTGAACTGGCGCGGCAAAAGCCTGGCGCACTGAACTATGGCTCGGCCGGTGCCGGCGGCGTCAACCATTTGGTACTGGAGCAGTTCAAGGCCATCACCGCGACCGACATCGCCCACATCCCTTACCGGGGCGTTGCGCCGGCCACGCTGGACATGATTGCCGGCCAGATTCAGTTGGTGACCGGCACCATTCCGGCGCTGCTGCCCTTCATCAAAGACGGTCGCGTCAAAGCCCTGGCCGTGACCAGTGCCAAGCGTTCTAGCGCCTTGCCCGATGTGCCGAGCATGAGTGAAGCCGGTTTTGCCGGCATTGATGTGCTGAACTACTTTGCCATCTCTGCGCCGGCGGGTACACCCGCAGCCGTGGTCGACAAGCTCAATGCCGCCTTGCGCAAGATGGTCACCCTGCCCGATGTGCTGGCCCGCTTCAAGTCCGAGGCGGTGGAGCCGGCAGTTGGCACGCCAGCCCAGCAGGCGGCCTTCATCGAAGCCGACTACCGCGCCTGGGCGAATGTGGTCAAGACGCAAAACCTCAAGATCGAATAGGCCCCTAGCCGGCCATCAGCCGGTGCACCAGGTCGCCGGCATTGCTAGCCTGGTACTTGCGCATCAGGCGGGCACGGTAAATCTCCACCGTGCGGTGGCTGATGCCCAGGGCGCGGCCGATGGCTTTGGAGGTCAGGCCGTCCATCACATGCGCCGCCACCTCGCGCTCACGCGCGGTCAGCTCGGCCTTGACCGGGCGCCGTGAGCTCAGGTCTTCAAAGGTCCAAATGCCGGCTTCATGCGGTGTGTCGCGGTTCAGCGCCCGCCCGGTCACGTGGCACCAGAAGGTGTCGCCACTGGCGCGCTTCATGATGCGGTCGTCGGCATAGGTGCCGTCGCGGTTGAGGATCGGCGCTATGCGCGAACCAGTGCGCTCAAACTCGGCCGCACTCGGGTACAGCAACTGGAATGACTGGCCCACCAGCAGCTCACGCGAGGCGCCAAACATTTCGCACAGGTAACGGTTGCAGTCCACCATGGTGCGGTTGCGTGACAGCGCCAGCCCCACCGGGGCCAGCTCAAAGGCCAGCTGATAATCCACGCCGGCCCCGGTGCTTGCTTGGCTCATCAGGGTTTGCCCGTTAAGAAAAACTACGTATAGACATAGGTAGTATCCTAGCTCGGTTGCTTACTTTATCGGAGATCCTCCTGTGAACAAGATTTTTCCCAGTGCTGCGGCGGCCCTGCACGGCATCGTGCACGACGGCCAGTTGTTGGCGGTCGGCGGTTTTGGCCTGTGCGGCATTCCCGAAGCCCTGATCGAGGCGCTGCGCGACAGCGGTGCGCGTGACCTTACCGTGATCTCAAACAACGCCGGTGTGGATGGCTTTGGCCTGGGCAAGCTGTTGGAAACCCGGCAGATCAGCAAAATGATCTCCAGCTACGTGGGCGAAAACAAGGAGTTTGAGCGCCAGTACTTGGCCGGCGAGTTGCAGCTGGAGTTCACGCCGCAGGGCACGCTGGCCGAGAAGCTGCGCGCGGGTGGTGCCGGCATTCCGGCCTTTTACACCCGTACCGGCGTCGGCACCCAGGTGGCAGAAGGCAAGGAAACCCGCGAGTTTGACGGCCACGTCTATGTGATGGAACGGGCCCTGGTGCCCGAGGTGTCACTGGTGAAAGCCTGGAAGGCCGACAAAAGCGGCAACCTGGTGTTCCGCCGCACCGCCCGCAACTTCAACCCGGCGGTGGCCATGGCAGGCAAGATCACTGTGGTGGAGGTTGAAGAGATCGTGGAGACCGGCAGCTTTGACCCCGATGCCGTGCACCTGCCCGGCATCTATGTGCACCGCATCGTGCTCAATGCCCACCCGGAAAAACGCATCGAGAAACGAACCATCACCGAGAAAGCAGGAGTCTGATCATGGCCTGGACACACGACCAAATGGCGGCCAAGGCCGCGCAGGAGCTGCAGGACGGCTTTTATGTCAACCTGGGCATTGGCCTGCCGACGCTGGTGGCCAACTTTGTCAACCCCGACATCGAGGTCTGGCTGCAGAGCGAAAACGGCATGCTCGGCATCGGGCCGTTTCCCACGGAGGACGAGGTGGATGCCGACTTGATCAACGCCGGCAAGCAGACGGTGACTACCATTCCCGGCTCCAGCATCTTCGGCAGCCATGACAGCTTTGCCATGATCCGGGGCGGCAAAATCAACCTGAGCATTCTGGGTGCGATGCA
>CAJAXU010000563.1 GCA_903948045.1 uncultured beta proteobacterium
GGCCAAAACTTGGCGCGCTCGGCGATGCCACCCGACACAATGGCCGGAATGGCGGCGGCAAAGGTCAACAAGAAGAAAAATTTGACCAGTTCGTAGCCATTTTTAGCGGCCAGTTGCTCGGCTCCGACCAGCAGGCTGGTGCCGTAAGCCACGCTGTAGCCGATCAAAAAGTAGGCCACCGTGGATACCGAAAAGTCGACCAGGATCTTGACCAGGGCATTGACCTGGTTTTTGCGCCGGACCGTGCCCAGTTCCAGAAAGGCAAATCCGGCGTGCATCGCCAGCACCATGACAGCGCCGAGAAGAATGAACAGGCTGTCTGCGCCCTGTTTAAGTGCGTCCATAGAGGTCTTTACAAGTGTTTTGGTTATAAATGGTGCGTTTTGAGTGAGCACACGCAAAACGCACCAAATTTAAGCAAAAACTACGCCAACTGAGCCAAAAGTGGGCGTTAGCGGTCAGCGCCGCACCAGGGCTAGCCTTGGCCAGGCAGCGCCTGCGGTTAGCATCAGCCTATGGAAGCATTCTTGGTCTCAACCGGTATCGTCGCCCTGGCCGAAATGGGCGACAAGACGCAATTGCTGGCGCTGATTTTGGCCGCCCGCTTTCGCAAACCGTGGCCGATCGTGCTGGGCATTCTGGTCGCTACCGTGGCCAACCACGCGCTGGCCGGTGCGGTCGGCGCCTGGGTTACTACCTGGCTGGGGCCGCAGGTGTTGCGCTGGGTGCTGGGCGGCTCCTTCATCGCCATGGCGGTGTGGATGCTGATCCCGGACAAGATCGACGAGACCGACAGCGGCAGCGCACCGCGCTTTGGCGTGTTCGGCACCACGGTACTGGCGTTTTTTCTGGCCGAGATGGGCGACAAAACCCAGATTGCCACCGTGATGCTGGCCGCGCAGTACCAGGCTTACTTCTGGGTGGTGGCCGGCACCACGCTGGGCATGATGCTGGCCAATGCGCCGGTGGTCTGGTTGGGCGAGCGCATGACACGCTTGGTGCCGCTGCGCGTGGTGCATGTGGTGTCGGCGTTGATCTTCCTGGGACTGGGGCTGGTCGCCCTGCTGGGCTGGGCTTGAGTCGATTTATACTGTCACCAGCGCCGATTTGATCCAGGATTGCGGGCGCCGAAGCCTTGGAGCTTCGAAATACAGCTAAAGACGGTTACCGCCAGCCCACCCGCTGACCCGGCTCCGCTTTTAGCGCTGCCGGGTTTTTTATGTTGCTAGCCACACCACAGTCTATGCATTTTGACGCCGCGCTGCCCCTGCAGAGCGGTGCCAGCATCCGTGGCTACGACCTGAGCTATGAAACCTATGGCCAGCTCAATGCCGCGCGCTCGAATGCGGTGCTGGTGTGCCATGCGCTCAATGCCTCGCACCATGTGGCGGGGGTGTACGCCGGGCAAGACCGGAGCGAGGGCTGGTGGCACACCATGATCGGCCCGGGCAAGCCGGTCGATACCGACCGTTTTTTTGTGATTGGCGTGAACAACCTGGGCTCCTGCTTTGGCAGCACCGGCCCGATGCATGTGAACCCAGACACCGGCCACATTTATGGCGCGGACTTTCCGGTGGTGACAGTCGAGGACTGGGTCGACGCCCAGGCCCGGTTGCTGGACGCGCTGGGCATTCAGACGCTGGCGGCGGTGATGGGCGGCTCGCTCGGCGGCATGCAGGCGCTGGGCTGGGCGCTGCAGTACCCGGCGCGGGTGCGACACGCGGTGGTGGTGGCCAGTGCCCCCAACCTGACGGCCGAGAACATCGCCTTCAACGAGGTGGCGCGCCGTGCCATCGTGACCGATCCGGATTTTCATGGGGGCCACTTTTACGCGCACGGCGTGGTGCCCAAGCGCGGCCTGCGCATCGCCCGCATGATCGGCCACATCACCTACCTCAGCGATGACGTGATGAACGAGAAGTTTGGCCGCCAGCTGCGCGATGCGGTGCTGGGCGGCGGCGCCGGCAGCTACAAATACAGCACGCAGGACGTGGAGTTCCAGATCGAGAGCTACCTGCGGTATCAGGGCGACAAGTTTGCCGAGTACTTTGACGCCAACACCTACCTGCTGATCACACGTGCGCTGGACTATTTTGATCCGGCGCGTGCCTTTGGCGGCGACCTTAGCCAGGCGCTGGCGCGCGCCACCGCCAAATTTTTGTTGGTGAGCTTCAGCACCGACTGGCGCTTTGCCCCGGCGCGCAGCCGCGAAATTGTGCGGGCCCTGCTCGACAACCGGCGTGACCTGAGCTACGCCGAGATCGACGCACCGCACGGCCATGATGCCTTTTTACTGGATGACCCGCGCTATCTGGGCGTAGTTCGCTCTTATTTTGATAGCATAGGGCGCGAATTGGGGGCTACCGCATGAGCGACCAGCTGACGATGGAGGCGCTGGCCCGGCTGGTGCCGCTCGGCTCCCGCGTGCTGGACTTGGGTTGCGGCGACGGCGCCATGCTGGACCACCTGCAGCGCACCCGTGGCTGCACCGGCTATGGCATCGAGATCGACGACGCCAATGTGCTGGCCTGCGTGCAACGCGGCGTGAACGTGATCCAGCTGAATCTGGACGAGGGGCTGGCGCTGTTTGGCGACCAGAGCTTTGACGTGGTGCTGCAGATCGACACCTTGCAGCACCTGCGCAATGCCGAGGTGATGCTGCGCGAGACGGTGCGGGTGGGCCGCATCGGCATTGTGGCCTTTCCCAATTTTGCGCACTGGCCCAACCGCCTGAGTGTGCTGCGCGGGCGCATGCCGGTGACCCGGCGGCTGCCCTACCAGTGGTACGACACGCCGAACATCCGGGTTGGCACGCTGGCGGATTTTGATGCCTTGGCCCGCAAGAATGGGCTGCTGATCCAAGACGCGTTTGGCTTGGAGCAGGGGCGCGTGCTACGCTGGATGCCTAACGCGCGGGCCTCGACCGCGGTTTTTGTTTTCACCCGCTGAGTCCTCCCAGGGGCCGGCAGACAAGAGAGCTGAAAATGCCACTCCATCCTTACCTGCAACAACTGCTTGACGTGGCCGCCACTGCCGGTGTGCCAACCTACCCAGAGATGGCCAGCATGGCCGTGGTGCGTGCCGCTGCAATGGCCGGCAACCCACCGCCGCCGCAACCGGTTTCTGTGGCGGCTGTGCGGGATGTGGCCATTCCGACCCGAGGCGGCCCGCTGCCAGCGCGCATTTACACCCCGCCCGGGCCTGGGCCACATTCGGCGCTGGTGTATTTTCATGGCGGTGGCTTTGTAGCGCTGGGACTGGATTCGCACGACGGTGTCTGCCGCTACCTGTGCGCCGGGTCGGGCAGCGTGGTGGTGTCGGTCGATTACCGGCTGGCACCCGAGCACCGTTTCCCGGCCGCCGCGGAAGACGCCCTGGA
>CAJAXU010000564.1 GCA_903948045.1 uncultured beta proteobacterium
AGCCAAGCCAGGCCGAGCGGTTCGAGCCGCGGCAGCATGGCGCTGGCCTGGGGCAGATCCCAGGCCTGGTTCACGTCGGCCATCAGATCAGCCTGCGGGCCCAGCCAGGCGCGCAGGCTGGCCAGGTGGTCGAGATCCTGTTGGGCTGAAAAACCGATCTTGAGTTTGAAGGCGCGGTAGCCTTCGGCGTGTTTGCGCTGGACCACGGCCAGCGGCCCGTCCGGATTGATGCCGCTGGCATAGACCGGCAACCGCGCCTGCTGCCCACCCAGCAGGCGAAACAGCGGCAGGCTGGCGCGGCGCGCACACAGGTCCCAAAGTGCCAGGTCCACGCCGGCAATCACCTGCGCGATCGGTCCAGGCTCGCCGGATTGCAGCGCCAGGATGTCCGTTTTGCGCGTGGCTTCGGTGTAAGCCTGGATCGGATCGGCAAAATTCTGGCCGATCAGCAGGGGTGCCACCACGGTGTCGAGCAGGCGGGCCCGGTGTTCCGCGCCACAGGCCGGAAAATTGCACCAGATCTCGCCCCAACCCACTGCGCCATCGGCGCTTTCGGCGCGCACAAACACCGCCGGCCGTTCGCGCATGATGCCAAACGAGGTGCGCACCGGAACCGGGCTGGGGCAGCGCAGTACAAACGCCTGCAGCTTGGACAAATGCAGGGCTAATGTGCCCGGGGGAGTGGTCAGGCCGGTAGGGAGTTTGTTGTTTGTCATGGCGGGAAGATATGGCTTAAAGGTCAAACGTATGGCATATAATACCTTTGCCTTGCGAGGCCGTCCTGTCTGTCTGACTGTTGGTCGTGCTCGGCGGCTTTAACTCAGATGTGGCCCGTAGGTAAAAACATGACGACACCCAAGTTGGACTCCGGTTTTGACTACATCATCGTCGGCGCCGGCTCTGCTGGCTGCGTGCTGGCCAACCGCCTGAGCGCCGACCCGGGCTGCCGCGTCCTGCTGCTCGAGGCGGGTGGTGCCACCCATGGTTTCTGGGTGCGCCTACCGGTCGGTTACTTTCGCACCATCAACGACCAGCGCTATTCCTGGCAGTTCCCGTTAGTGCCCCAAGCCTCTACAGCCGGGCGCCCGATGGTCTGGCCCCGCGGCAAAGTGCTGGGTGGCTCCAGCGCGATCAATGGTTTGTTGTACATCCGCGGTCAGCGCCAAGACTTCGACGACTGGGCCGCACTGGGTGCCACCGGTTGGGGCTACCGGGACGTGCTGCCCCACTTCAAGCGCTCCGAGCGCTATGAGGGTGGCGAGAATGAGTTCCATGGCGGCACGGGCGAACTGGGCGTGTCAGACCTGCGCAATGACCACCCTTTTTGCGAGGCCTGGCTGGCTGCGGCCGAACAGGCCGGGCATCCACGCACGCCGGATTTCAACGGCGCCCAGTCTGATGGCATGGGGCGCTACCAGCTGACAGTGAGCGGCCACTGGCGTTGCGATGCGGCCACCGCGTTCCTGGCGCCAGTGCGAAAGCGCGCCAACCTGGTGGTGCTTACTGGTGCCCATGTCACTCGGGTGCTGCAGGCCCATGGCCGAGCCTTGGGCGTGCAGTGGATGCAAAACGGCGCGGTGCACGAAGCCCGGGCCGATGGCGAGGTGATACTGGCCGGCGGCGCCCTGCAGTCGCCCCAGTTGCTGCAGCTGTCCGGTATTGGCCCGGCGGCGCTGCTGCGCCAACATGGCATCACGGTGCAGGTGGATGCGCCAGAGGTTGGCGAAAACCTGCAAGACCACTATCAGGCGCGGGTGATCGTCAAGCTGCGGCAGCGGCGCTCACTCAATGACGACGTGCGCAGCCCGCTGCGCTTGGCACAGATGGGTGCGCAGTGGCTGTTTCAGCAGCGTGGCCCCTTGACGGTGGGCGCCGGCCAGGTCGGTGGGCTGGCCTGCACCGAATACGCTGAGGGTGGCCGCGCCGATGTGTTGTTCAATGTGATGCCGCTGTCGGTCGACAAGCCAGGCGATGCCTTGCATCGGTTTTCAGGCTTTTCTGCCTCAGCCACCCAGTGCCGACCGCTGTCACGTGGCACGGTCGGTTTGCACTCTGGCGACCCGCTGGCTGCCCCCCGCATCGTGGCCAACTACCTGCAGGAGCCGCAGGACGCGCGGGTGCTGGTGGCCGGCCTGCGCCAGCTGCGCGAGATTTATGCCCAGCCCGCGTTTCGCGGTCTGGTCACGGGGGAAGAGCATTTTCCTGGTACTGATGCCACCAGCGCTCGTGCGCTGGATGCCTTTGTGCGCCAAAAAGGCGGCACGGTCTACCACCCGGTTGGCACCTGTCGCATGGGCGGCGACAACGCTTCTGTGGTCGATGAGCGGCTGCGCGTGCGCGGCGTGGATCGCTTGCGGGTGATTGACGCCTCGGTCATGCCGCGCCTGGTGTCCACCAACACCAATGCAGCGGCCATCATGATCGGTGAAAAAGGTGCCGCCATGCTGCTCGAAGATGCCGGCGCCTGAGCGGCAGCAGCGGGGCTGGCGGCAGACACATTGCAGACTCAAAATGACGTTTAATAGCCACTTCTTTCACTCACCATTGCAGCGCTTATGACCGACTATCCCCACATCCAGCTTTTCATCGATGGCCACTGGCGCGACGGTGCCGCCGCCCGCAGCCTGCCGGTAGTTAACCCGGCCACGGGCGCGGTGATGGGCCAGGTGGCCTGCGCTGAAACAGCCGACCTCGAGGAAGTGGCCGCCGCCGCCGTGCGCGGCTTTGCGGTCTGGCGCCAGACCAGTGCCTTCGATCGCTACAAAATCATGCGCCGGGCCGCCCAATTGCTGCGCGACCGGGTCGAGCGGGTGGCCAGCTTGATGACGCTGGAGCAGGGTAAGCCTTTGGCCGAAGCACGGATGGAAGTACTGGCCGGCGCAGACACCATCGACTGGTTCGCTGAAGAGGGTCGGCGCGCTTATGGCCGTGTCATCCCAGCCCGCCAGCCCGACGTGTACCAGCTGGTGGTCAAGGAACCCGTGGGTCCGGTGGCAGCCTTCACGCCCTGGAACTTTCCCATCAACCAGGTGGTGCGCAAACTCTCGGCCGCACTCGCTGCCGGTTGCTCGATTGTGGTCAAGGCGCCTGAAGAAACTCCGGCCTCACCGGCCGAGCTGATCCGGGCCTTCATTGATGCTGGTGTGCCCGCAGGCAGTGTTAACCTGGTCTACGGCGACCCTGCCCACATCTCGTCTTACCTGATTGCGCACCCGGCGATCCGCAAGATCTCTTTCACGGGCTCTACCCCGGTGGGCAAGCAGCTGGCCGCCATGGCCGGCCTGCACATGAAGCGCATGACCATGGAGCTGGGCGGCCATGCCCCGGTTGTGATTTTTGACGACGCCGACGTGGCGCTGGCCGCTAAAACCATGGCAGCCAGCAAATTCCGCAATGCTGGTCAGGTGTGCGTGTCGCCCACCCGGTTTTTGGTGCAAGAAGGCGTCTACAAAGACTTTGTAGCGCAATTTGTCATGCACGCCGAGAAGCTCCAGGTGGGTAACGGCATGGACACGGGTGTCGGCATGGGGCCCTTGGCCAACCCGCGCCGAATGGCTGCCATGGAAAATCTGATCGCCGACGCGCATCAGCAGCACGGCCAGGTGAAGACCGGTGGGCAACGTCTGGGCAGCACCGGGAATTTCTGGTCGCCCACCGTCATCGCCGAACTGCCGACGACCGCCCGCGCCATGAGCGAGGAGCCGTTTGGCCCGATGGCGCTGATCAATCCCTTTGCCACGTTTGATGACGCGGTGCGCGAAGCTAACCGCTTGCCTTTCGGTCTGGCAGCCTACGCCTGGACGCGCTCGGCGCGAACGGCGCAGCAAATTGCGGCCAGCGTCGAGACTGGCATGATCACCATCAACCACCTGGGCCTGGGCATGCCGGAGACGCCATTTGGTGGTGTGAAGGATTCCGGCTACGGCTCTGAAGGCGGCACCGAGGCGCTGGAAGCCTACCTGAACCCGAAATTCGTCTCCCAAGCCGGCCTGAAAGATTAGTCGGTGGCCGGGCCGGTCTTGTCGGGCAAGACCGGTTCTACATAAGGAAAGCGCGCCCGGGATTTGACGCTGGTTGGCCCGGCCGTGCCTGAGCCCCGGATGAAGCGCTGGCTTTCATCAACAAAGGGCTGGTAAGCCCAGTTGGGGGATTTGGCGGAGGCGGCCGCCACCTCGGCCAGGAACAAGCGCTCCCGCTGGCTGGCCAAAATGCGCGCATGCATGGTGGCGGGGTCCCAGTCCTGCACCAACCGGGCATGCAAGCGTTGCTCCAGCGGGGCATGAGCTGGCTGGCCCGCCAGGTTGAGCAATTCATCAGGGTCGGCCACCAAATCAAACAGCATCGGCGGCAGGCCGTGGGTGAACACATATTTCCACCGGCCCTCGCGCAGCATGCGCGAGGCGGCGCACACCCCTTCAGAGCTGTACTCCGAGATCACGCTGCGCTCGGCTCCCTGCTCGCTGCCTGTGAGCAGTGGCAGCAAGCTGCTGCCGTCCAGCGGGCCCACCGGTGCGGGTGGCTGCCCGTGGCAAGCCAGGTCCATGAAGGTGGGCAGCAAATCCACCAGCGACACGTGCGCTGAGACGCGCGCCGGGGCGAAACGCTGCGGCATCGACACCACCAAAGGCACACGCACCGACGATTCAAAAAAGCATTGTTTGAACCACATGCCACGCTCGCCCAGCATCTCGCCGTGGTCGCCACAAAACACCACCACGGTGTTCTTGTCCAGCCCAGTCTCATTCAGCACCGACAGGATGCGGCCAATTTTTTCATCGACATAGCTCACCATGCCGTAATAGGCATGGCGTGCGCGTTGCACCTGCTCGGGCGTGACCGTGTAGAGGTCTTGCGCATGGGCGACATGCAGCCAGCGGCTGTGTTCGTCCAGGTCCGCGTAGGCGATAGGCGGCACGCGCGGTGGGTCAATGTCTTGGTCCTGGTACAAATCCCAGTGCCGCTGGGGCGCGACAAACGGTGGATGGGGATGGGTGTAGGACACCGTCAGAAAGAAGGGTCTATCTTGCGGCCCACGGGCCAGGTCATACAGGCATTGCGCGCCACGGTACTCGACTTCGTCGTCGTAATCGATTTGCATGCTGCGCACGCAGGGGCCGGCCTCCAGCACGGGCCGCATGCTCACGCCAGTGGGGCGGAAGGCAGGCCCCTTCAACCAGTCTGGCGTCCAGGCGAAGTCGGCCGGGTAAATGTCGGTGGTCAGGCGCTCGTCGTAGCCATGCAATTGGTCCGGCCCGATGAAATGCATCTTGCCGCACAGGATGGTGCGGTAGCCCACGTGGCGCAGGTAGTGCGCCATGGTCGGTATCGCAGCCGGGAACTCCGAGGCGTTGTCGTAAGCGGCAATGGCATGGGGCAGGCGCCCCGACAGCATCGAAAAGCGCGATGGCGCACAAATCGGAAAGTTGCAATAGGCACTGTCAAACACCACACCGTTTTGTGCCAGTTGGCTTAAGTGCGGTGCCTGCACCACGGGGTGACCGTAGAACGGCAGGGTTGGCACAGCCAGCTGGTCAGCCATGACCAGCAGGATGTTGGGTTGGGTGGCTTTCATCGCTGGCTTGGGCCCTATTCGGCTTTGATGTTGGCGGCCTTGACCAGCGCCGACCACTGAGCCAACTCCCTTTTGAAGTGGGCGTCAAACCCGTCTGCATTGCCTGGCTTGGCACTGGTGATGCCGACACCATTCAAGGCCACAGCAAACTCGTCGAGCGCCAGAATCTTGTTCACTTCGGCGACCAGTTTGTCGATCACGGCGGACGGCGTGCCCTTGGGCGCCAGCAGGCCGAGCCATTGGTCGGCTTCGAATTTGTCCAGACCGGCTTCACTCATGGTGGGCACCTGGGGCAGACTGGGCAAGCGCTGGCCACTGGTGACCGCCAAGGCCCGCACTTTGCCTGCTTTGATCTGCGGCAGCGCAACGGCGGCGTTGGCAAAATGAAAGTCAATGCGTCCGGCAATCTGGTCGGTCATGGCAGCAGGCGCACCGGTGTAGGGAATATGCAGGACGGACAGGCCTTGCCGCGCCTTGAACAGCTCACCGGTCAAATGCGCCGGCGACCCGATACCCGCCGAGGCGTAACTCAGCTTGTCCGGCTGGGCCAGTGCCAACTTCACCAAGTCTTGTACCGACTGGATGGCGCTGCCTTGATGCACCACGAGGACGGAGGGTGCATAGGCCACGGCGGCTACGCGTTCCAAATCCTTGACAGCATCAAATGGCGTTTTGGCGCCGAGTGCCATATTGATGGTGAGGCCGCTGGAGGTAAACAACAGCGTGTACCCGTCAGCGGACGCCTTGGCGACCGCGTCAGCGCCAATGCTGCCACCGGCGCCCAGCTTGTTCTCCACCACGATCGCTTGCCCTAGCGACGGCTGCAAGCGGTTGGTCAGTTGCCGCGCCGCAACGTCCACCAGTCCCCCGGCCGGCCAGGGCACTACCACGCGAATGGGTTTGGCGGGATAGGGCTGCGCCAACACGGCCTGGGCCAGGGTCAATTGGAGACCGACCAGGACAAGCACGGATTGAAGGGTGCGAAGCAGGGTTGTCATAGGGGCTTTCATACGGGTTGGGAGGGGTGTCAAAGTGTGAGCTCCATCTCGAACTCGATGAAGTCGCCGCGGTAGGTGATCTGACCCAAATACAGCACGCTGCCGTCCGGTGACAGGCAGACGCGCCGAACTTCCGCCACCGGCGAGCCAACCGGTACGGTCAGCAAGCGGGCTAATTCAACGTCAGCTGTCGAGATGCGCAGCGTTTGTCGCGCTGAGGCAATCACCACGCCGGGCAGGTCCATCAGCACCGGCACCACGGTTTCCAAGCGGAAGCGTTTGGGTGCGAGCAAAAAGGCGCGCTGGTCGATGTAAATTGAGGCGACACAGTAGGCCGCGTCATCGCGGGAGTGAACGCGGCGCATGAACTGGTAAGCCGGCGCCGCTAAGCCATCGGTGGCTGAAAGCAGGGGCTGCACCCCGGCCTCTTCGATCAGGGTGAGCTTGGGCTTGTCGTGGCGGTAAGCGTCAGCCAAACCCTGCAGGGAGGTTTCCAGCTTGAGCGATCGCTCGGACCGGATGTGCTCGGTGACAAAAGTGCCGCGTCCGCGCTGTGGCAACAACAAGCCTTCGCGGGTCAGGATCTCTATGGCCTGCCGTACGGTCACCCGTGCCACCTGGAATTCCAGAACCAGCGCCTCCAGCGAGGGCAGTTTGGTGCCCGGCGGCCACACACCCCGCAGCACCCGCTGACGCAACAGGTCCGCCAACTGGGCATAGAGTGGTACCGGGCTGTCCGGAAAGATGGCGTGCACCGAAGGAATCGTTGTTAAAAGATGATAGTCCTAATTATAGTAACAGATGGACGCAGCGACACCGGTCCAAGCGATGGTGTCAAGCGACGGCGGCCGAATGGCTGGGGTCGCCGTCGCTCAGCCCAGCCGTGCCAACTGCTCGTTCAATTTGGCCAGCGTGGCGGCAAACTCGGTCACGCGTTTGCGCTCTTGATCAATCACCGCCGGTGGTGCTTTGGCCACAAAGGCCTCGTTACCCAGCTTGCCCTGCGCCTTGGCGATCTCGCCGGCCAGCCGGGCGGCCTCCTTGCCCAGGCGCACTTTTTCTGCAGCGACATCGATCTCCATGTGCAGGCAAATGCGGGCTTCACCTACCATCGCCACCGGGGCAGCTTGCGCGGCGCTGGCCCAAGCCGCCTCGTCGTCAAACAGGCGCACTTCAGCCAGTTTGGCCAGGGCTTGCAGCACCGGGGCTGACTGCTGCATGAAACGGGTCTCATCCAGGCCGGTGGCCAACACATACAGTGGCAGCCGGGTGGCGGGCGACACGTTCATCTCGCCGCGCAGGTTGCGGCAGGCGTCGACCAATTGCTTGAGCTTCGCCACGTGCGCGATGGCCTTGTGGTCGATGCGCTCGGGTTGGCTCAGCGGGTAGCTGGCGATGGCCACCGATTCGCCCCCCCGGCCGGCCACTGGCGCCACCTTTTGCCACAACTCTTCGGTGATGAAGGGGATCAGCGGGTGTGCCAGCCGCAAAATGGTCTCCAGCGTGCGGATCAGGGTGCGGCGGGTGGCGCGCTTTTGTGCGTCGTCACCGGTCTGGATCTGGACCTTGGCGATTTCCAGGTACCAGTCGCAGAATTCGTTCCACACAAATTCGTAAATCGCGCTGGCCACGTTGTCCAGCCGGTACTCGGCGAATCCGGTGGCGACCTCGGCCTCGACCTGTTGCAGCAGCGAGCTGATCCAGCGGTCAGCCGGGCTGAACACCAGGTAGCCGTGCGCCGGGCCGCCCACGGCGCATTCGGCTTTGGTGTGCTCTTTGAGACCGCAGTCTTGGCCTTCGCAGTTCATCAGCACGAAGCGGCTGGCGTTCCAGAGCTTGTTGCAGAAATTGCGGTAGCCCTCGCAGCGCTTGGCATCAAAGTTGATGCTGCGCCCTAAAGAGGCCAGCGAGGCAAAGGTGAAGCGCAGCGCGTCGGCCCCAAAGGCCGGGATGCCGGTGGGGAACTCTTTTTCGGTGTTTTTGCGCACTTGCGGCGCGGTTTCGGGTTTGCGCAGGCCCTCGGAGCGTTTGGCCAGCAGCGTCGGCAGATCAATGCCGTCGATCAGATCCACCGGGTCGAGCACATTGCCCTCGGACTTGCTCATCTTCTTGCCCTGGGCGTCGCGCACCAGGCCGTGGATGTACACATGGCGAAACGGCACCTGGCCGGTAAAGTGGGTGGTCATCATGATCATCCGGGCGACCCAGAAGAAGATGATGTCGTAGCCGGTGACCAGCACGCTGCTGGGCAGGTAGAGGTCGAAGTCTGTCAGCTTTTCCTCGGCCTCGCCCCGGAGCTCGGTGGGAACGGCCTTGCTCATACTCGCTGCGCTCGCCAAATCGCTGCGTCC
>CAJAXU010000565.1 GCA_903948045.1 uncultured beta proteobacterium
CATGAGTTGCTGCAGGCGCTGATTGCCACCGAGTCCGGCTTTGACGCGGCAGCGGTGTCGTCCAAGGGGGCCGTCGGCTTGATGCAGGTGATGCCGGCCACGGCGGCGCGTTTTGGCGTGGCCGCCGACAGGACTGCCAGCATTGAAAAGAAGTTGACCGACCCCCGCACCAACCTGAATACCGGCAGCCGCTACCTGCGCCATCTGTTCAACCTGTTCCCTGGCCAGCTCGAGCTGGCGCTGGCGGCGTACAACGCTGGCGAAGGCGCGGTGCAACGTGCCGGCAATGCCATCCCCAACTATCTGGAAACCAAAAATTACGTCAAGACCGTGATGCAGATTTATCGGATGCTCAAGCCGGTGGCGCCCGTGGCGCCGC
This sequence comes from uncultured beta proteobacterium, assembly GCA_903948045.1. Taxonomy (GTDB): domain Bacteria; phylum Pseudomonadota; class Gammaproteobacteria; order Burkholderiales; family Burkholderiaceae_C; genus Rhodoferax. The sequence continues at coordinate 380 of CAJAXU010000565.1, forward strand.
TGCCGCCGCCAGAGCCGCCGCGGCCAGTGGCGCCCGTGGCCCCCGAGATCATCCGGGGCGGCGCCTTGAACCGCGGCAACATGATGCCCTCGCTGACAGCGCCCCTGCCCTTCATACCTGCCACGCCCTAGCGCTACCCCCCAAGCCCGACCCCCATGAGCGATCACCCCCCCCTGGATTTTCTTCCCAACCCGCCGCCCGAGAGCCCCGAGGCGCCCGGCCTGGGCAGCTACGCACAGCGCGCCTACCTGGAGTACGCGCTGAGTGTGGTCAAGGGCCGTGCCCTGCCCGATGTCTGTGACGGCCAGAAGCCGGTGCAGCGGCGCATCCTGTACTCGATGTCGCGCATGGGGCTGGGCTTTGGCGGTGCCAACGGCAACACTGGCGCCAAGCCGGTCAAGAGTGCGCGCGTGGTGGGCGATGTGCTGGGCCGGTTTCACCCGCACGGCGACCAGGCGGCCTATGACGCACTGGTGCGCATGGCGCAAGATTTCAGCCAGCGCTACCCGCTGATCGACGGCCAGGGTAATTTTGGCAGCCGCGACGGTGACGGCGCTGCCGCCATGCGCTACACCGAGTCCCGGCTGGCCAAGATCACCAGCCTGCTGCTGGACGAGATCGACGAAGGCACGGTGGACTTTGTGCCCAATTACGACGGCTCTACGGTCGAGCCGCGCCAGCTGCCGGCCCGGCTGCCGTTTGCCCTGCTCAACGGTGCCAGCGGCATTGCCGTTGGCCTGGCCACTGAAATCCCCAGCCACAACCTGCGCGAGGTGGCCGACGCCTGCGTGGCGCTGATCAAGTCGCCCAAACTCACGGATGACGAGTTGTTTGCGCTGGTGCCCGGCCCCGACTTTCCCGGTGGTGCCCAGATCATCAGCCCCGCTGCCGACATCGCCGAGGCCTACCGCAGCGGCCGCGGCTCACTGAAATGCCGAGCCCGCTGGAAGATCGAAGACCTTGCGCGCGGCCAGTGGCAGTTGGTCATCACCGAGCTGCCGCCCGGCGTCAGCACCCAGCGGGTGCTCGAAGAGATCGAGGAGCTGACCAACCCCAAAGTCAAGGCCGGCAAAAAAGCCCTGTCACAAGACCAGAACCAGCTCAAAGCCAGCGTGTTGGCGGTGCTGGATGTGGTGCGCGATGAATCGAGCAAGGACGCCGCCGTGCGCCTGGTCTGCGAGCCCAAGACCAGCCGCATCGGCCAACAGGAGCTGATCACCACACTGCTGGCCCACACCAGCCTGGAGACCTCCTCGCCGATCAACCTGACCATGGTCGGGCTGGATGGCCGGCCGACACAAAAATCATTGCGCCAGATGTTGTTGGAGTGGATCGAATTCCGCCAGACCACCATCGAGCGGCGCTCGCGCCACCGGCTCGACAAGGTGCTGGACCGCATCCACATCCTTGAGGGGCGGCAGCTGGTGCTGCTCAATATTGACGAGGTAATCGCCATCATCCGCCAGTCGGACGAGCCCAAGGCCGCCTTGATGGCGCGTTTTGCGCTGTCGGAGCGGCAGGCCGAAGACATCCTGGACATTCGGCTGCGCCAGTTGGCACGGCTCGAAGCCATCAAGATCGAGCAGGAACTGGCGGGGCTGCGCGAGGAACGCCAGCGCCTGGAAGACATCCTGGCCAGCCCCACCGCTCTGCGTCGCCTGATGGTCAAAGAGATCGAGGCCGACGCCAAAACCTTTGCTGACCCCCGCCGCACCCTGATTCAGGCCGAGAAAAAAGCCGTGCTTGAGGTCAAGGTGCTGGACGAGCCGGTGACGGTGGTGGTCAGCCAAAAGGGCTGGGTGCGTGCCCGCACTGGCCACGGCCACGAGGCTGGCAGCTTTGCCTTCAAGGCCGGCGATGGCTTGTACGGCACGTTTGAATGCCGCACGGTGGACACCCTGCTGGGCTTTGGCAGCAACGGCCGCGTGTACTCGGTGCCGGTGGCTGTGCTACCCGGCGCACGCGGTGACGGTCAACCCATCACCAGTCTGATCGAGCTGGAAGCCGGCACAGAGCTGCTCTATTACCACGCTGGCCCGGCCGGCGCCAGCCTGTTGCTTAGCAGCTCGGGCGGTTACGGCTTCATTGCCACGGTGGCCCACATGGTGTCGCGCCTCAAGGCCGGCAAGGCCTTTGTCACCTGCAATGCGGGCGAGACGCTGTGCCGACCTTCGGTGGTGGCGTCCGAGGCGGGCTTGGTGCCGACGCCGCCGGCCAGCCATGTGGCCTGTGCCTCAGTGGGCGGGCGGGTGCTGACCTTTGAGATCACCGAGCTCAAGCAGATGGCCGGTGGCGGGCGTGGCCTGATGCTGATCGACTTGGAGGACAAAGACAGCTTGGCGGGTGCTGCGGCCTACACCCGCAGCATCCGCATCGACGGTATCGGGCGCGGCGGCAAGCTGCGTGAGGAAACCCTGGAGATCCGCAGCCTGAACAACGCCCGTGCGGTGCGCGGGCGCAAGGGCAGGGCGGCGGATTTTGGCTTCAAGCCTACGGCGGTGACGCGCCTCGGGTGACCTGTTCCGCCGTTTGGCGCAGCAGCGTCACGGTGGCCTGTTGCGTGAGCGTGGCCGGGCGCAGGGCACTGGTGGCCAGGGCCACC
>CAJAXU010000566.1 GCA_903948045.1 uncultured beta proteobacterium
CTGTCGGTGGGTCTGGACCGGGACCGGCTGGCCATGCTGCTGGCGGTGCTGCACCGCCACGCCGGCGTGGCCTGCATGGACCAGGATGTGTTTGTGAACGCGGTGGGCGGCGTGCGCATCAGTGAGCCGGCGGCTGACCTAGCGGTGCTGCTGGCCATCACCTCCAGCCTGCGCGGCAAGCCGCTGCCCAAGGGCTTTTTCGCCTTTGGCGAGGTGGGTTTGGCGGGCGAGGTGCGGCCGGCACCGCGTGGCCAGGAGCGCCTGCGCGAGGCGGCCAAGCTGGGCTTCAGCGTGGCACTGGTGCCCAAGGCCAATGCGCCCAAGAAGGCGATTGAGGGCCTGACTGTTCACGCGGTTGAACGGGTCGAACAGGCGATGGAGCTGGTGCGCTCGCTGGGCTGACCTACCGGGCTGTCACACAGCCCGACCGCGCCAGCTTTGGCTTAGGCCTGATTTGACGGACCGCAAGCCGGTCGCCGCCTTAAGCCCGGCTTAATCTGCGTTCCGCAGAATCAGGGCAAAGGAGTTTCTATGTTTCCAAGTCCATCTGGTTTCCCCGGCATCTGGCTATTGGCACTGGCTGGCTCGGCCCTGACCCTGCTGCCAGCCCAGGCGGCCACGCCAGCGGAGCAACTGAGCGCCTACACCGCGCAAGCCGGCGCACCCGCTCAGGCCGCACGCGGCCAGCAGTTTTTCAACAGCCGGCACGGCAAGGATTGGAGTTGCGCCTCGTGCCATGGGGCCAGCCCCACCGCGCCGGGCAAGCACGCCAGCACCGGCAAGGTGATCGCGCCGCTGGCGCCCGCCTACAACCCGGAGCGCTTTGCAGACAGCGCCAAAACCGAGAAATGGTTTCGCCGCAACTGCAACGACGTGGTGGGCCGCGAGTGCAGCGCTTCTGAGAAGGCCGATGTGCTGGCTTGGCTGATGACGCTCAAGCCCTGAGCGCTTGCCCCTTGCGCGCCCGCCGTGGCGCCTCACCACCCATTCACAGAAAGACCGACCATGTTCCATCGCTATTTTGCAAAGGCCGCCATCGGCAGCCTGGCCCTGCTGGGCCTGTGGCCCATTGCCCAGGCCGATGACCGCACGGCTCCGGTACCGCTGCTGCCCAAATACCAGCAGGAGTGCGCCGCCTGCCACACCGCCTACCCACCTGGCTTGCTGCCGGCGGCCTCCTGGCAACGCTTGATGGGGGGGCTGGGCAAACATTTCGGCGTGGATGCCTCGCTGGATGAGGCCAGCACGCGCGAGATCAGCGCTTGGCTGAGTCAACACGCGGGTACTTACAAACGGGTGACGGACGCGCCGCCGCAAGACCGCATCACCCGATCCAGCTGGTTTTTAAGCAAGCACAACGAGCGTGAGGTGCCGCCGGCGGTGTGGAAGCGCGCGTCTGTGGGTAGCCCGGCCAATTGCGCCGCCTGCCACACCCAGGCCGACAAGGGCAGCTTCAATGAACGCGACATCAAGATCCCCAAGTAAGCCCATATGAACAACATCACAACAAAAATCAGGGTGTGGGACGCGCCCGTGCGGGTGTTCCACTGGCTGCTGGTGCTCAGCTTTGCGGGCGCCTACCTGAGCGCCGAGAGTGAACGCTGGCGCCTGCTGCATGTGACGCTGGGTTACACGCTGGGCGGTTTGGTGGCGTTCCGGTTGGTGTGGGGCCTGGCCGGCACCCGCTACGCCCGTTTTGCCAATTTTGTGCGGGGGCCCCAAGCGGTGCTGGCCTACTTGCACAGCCTGCGCACCAAACTGCCGCAGCACCACCTCGGCCACAACCCGGCCGGCGCTGTGGCCATCGTGCTGCTGCTGCTGGCCAGTGTGGCGCTGGTCGCCAGCGGCTGGGCCATCTACAACGACGTCGGTGGCGAGTGGCTGTCGGAGCTGCACGAGCTGGCCGCCAATGGCATGCTGTTGCTGGTGGCAGTGCATATCGCCGGCGTGCTATGGGCCAGCCTGCTGCACCACGAGAACCTGGTGCGCGCCATGGTCACGGGCCAAAAAAATGGTGCGCCAGCCGACGGGATCCGGCGTACCTGGGCCGCCTTGGCGGTGGTGCTGGTACTGGCCGTGCTGGGCTATTGGTGGTTGCAGTGGCAAAGTGCCCCCGACGCGATCACCGGACCGGTCAGCACCGCAAGCGCAAAATACAGTTCACATGACGACGACGATTGACTCCCCGCACAGCCCGGCCCATGCGCATTCTGCTGGCTGAAGACGACCCCCTGCTGGGCGATGGGCTGCGCGCCGGCCTGCGCCAGCTTGGCTTCCAGGTGGACTGGGTGCGGGACGGCCTGGCGGCTGAGCGAGAACTCGGTACGGGCGACTACGCCGCAGCCGTGCTCGACCTGGGGCTGCCCCTGAAAGACGGGCTGGCCGTTTTACAAGCACTGCGACAGCGCCAGATCAGCACACCCATCCTGGTCCTGACCGCACGCGATGCGGTGCCAGACCGGATCCGGGGCCTGGACCTAGGCGCCGACGACTACGTGGTCAAACCGGTGGACCTGCATGAACTGGGGGCCCGATTGCGGTCTTTGGTGCGGCGCGCCCATGGCCAAGCGCAAGACGCGTTGCGCTGGGGGGCGGTGCTGCTGGAGCCCGCCGCGCGCCAGGTCAGCCTGCATGGCACGGCGGTGACCCTGTCGACCCGGGAATTTGACCTGCTGCAGGTGCTGATGCTCAATGCCGGGCGGGTGCTGTCGCGCGAGCAGCTGGAGCAACAGCTTTACAGCTGGGGCCATGAGGTCGAGAGCAACGCCATCGAGGTGCACATCCACCACCTTCGGCGCAAACTGCAGCCCGAGCTGATCCAGACGCTGCGCGGTGTTGGCTACACCGTGCCCCGCCAGGTCGCACCGACATGAGCCAGCGCCGGGCCGGGGCATCGCTGCAGGCGCGCCTGCTTGGTCTGTTGCTGGCGCTGCTGTGCGTCGTCTGGCTGGCTGCGGCCTTCATGACCTGGATTGACGCCCGCCACGAGCTCGACGAACTGCTGGACAGCCATCTGGCACAGGCCGCCGCCCTGCTGGTGGTGCAGCAGGCCCAAGGCCAACATGATGATGACGATGACGTGGCCGATGTGCCGATGCTGCACAAGTACGCGTCCAAGGTGGCGTTCCAGGTGTTTCATGAGGGCCGGCTGGTGATGCGCTCGCCCAATGTTGACCCCACACCGTTGGCAGCGTCAAGCAGCGGCTTCAGCACCGTCCGGCGGGAGGATGGCAGCACCTGGCGCGTCTTTGCCACGCGCGGCCAGGCGAATGATGTCCAAGTCTACGTGGCAGAACAGAACGACTCGCGCAACGCCATCCTGCAGGCCGTGCTGCGCAGCGTGCTGCTGCCACTGCTGTTTGCGCTGCCCTTGCTGGCGCTGCTGATCTGGTGGGCGGTGCGGCGCGAACTGCTGCCCTTGAGCCAGCTCAGCCGGCAGCTGCAAGGCCGACAGGCCCAGGCGCTGGCGCCGCTGCCGCTCGACCAATTGCCGCTGGAAATCCTCCCGGTGGTGGAGGCGCTCAATGACCTGTTCCGGCGCATTGAGCACATGGTGACAGCGGAGCGGCGCTTCACGGCCGATGCTGCGCACGAACTGCGCACCCCGATCGCCGCCATCCGGGCGCAGGCTCAGGTGGCACAGGGGGCGGGCAGCGACCGGGCGCAGCGCGATCAGGCACTGCTGGCCACGCTGGCGGGCTGCGACCGCGCCAGCCGACTGGTCGATCAGCTGCTGACCCTGGCCCGCCTGGAGGCCGATTCCAGCAGCAGCGCGCCCACAGCCCGCGCACCACCGGTTGACTTGCGCGCGGTCGCACAACGCACCGCCGCACAGTTGGCCCCGGCCGCCCTGGCGCGGCAGCAAGAATTGGCGCTGGACGCGGCCAGCCCCGCGCTGGTGCCGGGGCCTGAGCTGCTGATCGATGTGCTATTGCGCAACCTGTTGGACAACGCGCTGCGCTACAGCCCGCCGGGGGCGCAGGTCACGATCTGGGTCGACTGCCACGCCGGCCACACCGAACTGCGCGTGGAAGACAGCGGCGCCGGCCTGCCAGAGCCTGAATTGGCGCACCTGGGGGAGCGCTTTTACCGGGCGGCAGGCCAGACCCAGCCCGGCAGCGGCCTGGGCTGGTCAATCGTGCGCCGCATCGCGCAGGCCACTAGCGCGCAACTGCAAGTCGGCCGATCGGAGCGGCTGGGCGGCTTGGCCGTCACCGTGCGTTGGCCCACGCCGCTGCCGACCTGATTGTGGTGCGGCCCGCGCCGCGTCCGGCGCCGACTTGCTGCGAAAATCAGGCCATGAAATTCCAGAAATACTTGATCCCGATCGCCAGCGTGGTGGGCGTGGCCGCCGCCTACCGGGCCTACGGCTGGGCCGGCGTGGCCATTGCGGTAGGCGCCCTGGTGATGTGGCTGCTGCTGCACTTCACCCGCATGATGACCGTGCTGCAGCGGGCCGCCAAGCGCCCGGTCGGCTTTGTGGACAGCGCGGTCATGCTAAATGCCAAGCTGCGCCCAGGCGTGACGCTGCTGCACCTGGTGGCCATGACCCGCGCGCTGGGCGAATTGCGCAGCGGCAAGGACGTCCAGCCCGAGGTTTACCGCTGGACCGACGGCACCCAGTCACATGTGACCTGCGAACTGGTCGGCGGCAAGCTCAAATCATGGACACTGGAGCGGCCGGCGCCAGCCCCGTAAAATCCAGTTTTCGCCCCAATCCCAACGTCTTCCTTCGCCCTCCAACGCCCCATAAGGACCCCCATGAGCCCACTACCCCCCTCCATGTCTGACCGCGACGGCAAAATCTGGATGGAC
>CAJAXU010000567.1 GCA_903948045.1 uncultured beta proteobacterium
CCAGATCCTGCGGGACTGCGGCGTGCGCCGCATGAACCTGATGGGCAACCCGCGCCGCATGCCGAGCATGGCGGGGTACGGGCTCGAAATCGCTGGCTACATATCAAAATAACAACGTAAGGACTCCCCATGTTTGGCAACGACAGCGCAACGCTGGATTCCTCCGATAGGCGCATGAACGGCCGCCAATTGAGCATCGGCATCGTGCAGGCTCGCTTCAATGAAGACGTCACCAACGCCCTGGCGCAGGCCTGCCGGGCCGAGCTGCTGGCGCTCGGCGTGGCCGAGAGAAACATCGACCTGGTGCAGGTGCCGGGTGCGCTGGAAGTGCCGGTGGCACTGATGGCCATGGCAGAAAAGCTCAAGTACGACGCGCTGGTGGCGCTGGGCTGCATCATCCGCGGCGAAACCTACCATTTCGAACTGGTGGCCAACGAGTCGGGCGCTGGCGTCAGCCGGGTGGCGCTGGACTATCAGTTGCCCATTGCCAATGCCATCCTCACCACCGAGAACCAGGCTCAAGCAGTGGCCCGGCAGCACGACAAGGGGCGCGATGCGGCCCGGGTTGCGGTCGAGATGGCCAACCTGCTGGACAGCATCTGATGGACAACAGCATCCGAAGCGCCAACAGCCGCCCGCCCCGCCAAAGCCGCACCGGCCTGACCAGCACCGGCGCGCGCAAGGCGGGTAGCAAGTCGGCCCGCACCCGCGCCCGTGAATTTGCCCTGCAGGGGCTCTACCAGAGCCTGGTGGGGCGCAACACCCTGGAAGACATTGACGCCTTCACCCGGGACTTGGCCGGTTTTGCCAAAGCCGACACCCTTCACTTTGATGCCCTGCTGCAGGGCTGCGTGGCGCAGGCCGACGCGCTGGATGCACTCATCCTGCCCCTGCTGGACCGAAAATTGGCCGAGATCTCACCGGTCGAGCGGGCCGTGATGTGGATTGGCGTCTACGAGTTTCAGCACTGTCTCGACGTGCCCTGGCGTGTGGTGCTCAACGAATGCATTGAGCTCACCAAAGAGTTTGGCGGCACCGATGGCCACAAGTACGTCAATGCCGTGCTCAACGGACTGGCGACCCAATTGCGGGTGGACGAGGTCAACGCCGAACGCCACGCCCCCGGCCGATGAGAGTCTCCGGCAGGGCGCAGCGCATCGAGCCCTTCTATGTGATGGAAGTGGCCAAAGCCGCAGTGGCTCTGGCCCGGGAGGCGGCCGGCACTGACCGGCCGATGGTGTTTCTCAACATCGGCGAGCCCGACTTCACCGCGCCGCCGCTGGTGACTGCCGCCGCCGAGCGCGCCCTGCGCGATGGCGCCACCCAGTACACCCAGGCCACCGGCCTGATGAGCCTGCGCGAGCGGATCAGCGATTGGTACCTGAGCCGCTTTGGCCTCCAGGTGCCCGCCAGCCGCATTGTGGTCACCGCCGGTGCCTCAGCGGCACTGCAGCTGGCTTGCCTGGCCCTGATCGAAGCCGGTGACGAGGTGCTGATGCCTGACCCCAGCTACCCCTGCAACAAGCATTTTGTCAGTGCGGCCGACGGCCGCGCGGTGCTGATCCCAACCACCGCTGCCGAGCGCTTCCAGCTCAGCGCGGACAAGGTGCAGGCCGCCTGGGGACCGCAGACCCGCGGCGTGCTGCTGGCCTCGCCCTCCAACCCGACCGGCACCTCGATTGACCCCGCTGAGTTGCGGCGCATTCATCAGGTGGTCAGCCAGCGTGGTGGCATCACACTGGTGGATGAAATCTACCTCGGCCTGGGCTTTGACGAGCGCTTTGGCCAAAGTGCGCTGGCGTTGGACGATCAGATCATCAGCATCAACAGCTTCAGCAAATACTTCAGCATGACGGGCTGGCGCCTGGGCTGGCTGGTGGTGCCGCCCGCGCTGGTGGATGTGGTCGAGCGGCTGGCACAGCACCTGTTCATCTGCCCCAGCACTCTGGCCCAGCATGCCGCGCTGGCCTGCTTTGAGCCGGCCAGTCTGGTCGAGTATGAGCGTCGGCGCGCCGAGTTCAAGGCCCGGCGCGACTACTTCATCCCAGCACTCAATGGGCTCGGCCTGACGGTACCGGTGCTGCCGGATGGCGGTTTTTACGCCTGGGCCGACTGCACTGCTTTGTGCCGCCAGTTGGGCGTGGCAGACAGCTGGGATGCGTCGTTCGAGATCATGCGCCGGGCCCACCTGGCGGTCACGCCGGGTCGGGATTTCGGCGTCGCCGACACCGCCCGCTTCATCCGGTTTTCCACGGCAAGTTCCATGGCCGCACTGCAAACGGCAGTGGCCCGACTCAGCGCGCTGCAGCCGTGAGCCAGCTTGCCCCCCTAAGCCCCGAGTTCGTCTGGCCGGTGCGGGTCTACTGGGAAGACACCGATGCCGGCGGCATCGTGTTCTACGCCAACTACCTCAAGTTCTTTGAGCGCGCCCGCACCGAATGGCTCAGGTCGCGCGGCATCAGCCAGGCCCGGCTGCGCGAGACCACAGGCGGGATCTTTGTCGTCAGTGACACGCAACTGCGCTACCTTAGCCCGGCGCGTCTCGACGACGAACTGCTGGTCACCGCGCAGGCCTTTGAGATCGGTCGCGCATCGCTGACAATAGGCCAACGCGCGATGCGCCAGACGCCCGATGGCCCGGTGCTGTTGTGCCAAGGCAGCATCCGCATCGGCTGGGTTGATGCCGCACGCCATCGGCCAGCGAGAATTCCGTTAACCGTACTGGAAGCCCTGACATGAACCAAGACCTCTCGATCCTGCACCTGGTGCTCAATGCCAGCCTCGTGGTTCAGCTGGTGATGCTGCTGCTGGTGGTGATCTCGGTCTCGAGTTGGGCCGCCATCTTCCGCAAACTGTTTGCACTGCAAAGGGTGGGCAGGCTCAACGACCACTTTGAGCGCGAATTTTGGTCAGGCACCAGCCTGAATGACCTTTTTGCAGCAGCCACCCAAAACGCGCGTGGTGCTGGCCCCATGGAGCGCATCTTTGCCAGCGGCATGCGCGAGTTTCAAAAGCTGCGAGAAAAACGCATCACCGACACCTCGACATTGCTTGATGGCGCTCGGCGCGCCATGCGTGCGAGTTTTCAACGCGAGATGGACGTGGTGGAAACCAACCTGTCGTTCCTGGCCTCGGTCGGCTCGGTATCACCCTATGTCGGCTTATTTGGCACCGTCTGGGGCATCATGCACGCCTTCACTGGGCTGGCGACGTTGGAGCAGGTGACTCTAGCCACCGTGGCCCCCGGCATTGCAGAGGCGCTGGTGGCTACTGCGATCGGGCTGTTTGCCGCGATTCCAGCGGTGGTCGCCTACAACCGTTTCGCCCGAGACATTGACCGGGTTGCTATCAAGCTGGAGACCTTTATCGAAGAGTTCTCCAATATCCTGCAACGCAATCTGGGTGCCCAGCCGGCGTCCAGTCGCTGAAAGGGGCCTGCACATGCCTGCCATGGTCAGCCGCGGTCGCGGTCGCCGCACCATCAATGAGATCAATATGGTGCCATTCATTGACGTGATGCTGGTGCTGCTGATCATTTTCATGGTCACGGCACCGCTGATCACCCCCAGCGTGATCAACCTACCCAAAGTCGGCAAGGCCGCCAAACAGCCGGATTTGGTGGTGCAGATCATCCTCAGCGAGGGTGACGCCCTGGAGCTCAAAACCAAAGACAAAACCAGCAAACCGTCGCTCAAGGACTTGGCCGCGGCGGTGCGCCTGGCCCAGGCAGGGGCCAGCAACGCGGCCGTGGTGATCAGCGCCGATCGCAGCATCAAGTACGAGTCGGTGGTCAAAGTGATGGACACGCTGCAGCGCGCCGGGGTGCAACGCGTGGGCCTGTCGGTGCAAATGGTCAACTAGGAACGACGCTGTGACCGCTGCGAAGGAACGCCTGGAATTCGCGCCGCCGCGGCCGCCGGGTCAACTGCGCTCATTTGGCCTGGCCGTTCTGGCGCACGTTCTGCTGCTGGCCGCGCTGACCTGGGGTGTGAACTGGAAGCGCCAAACCCCGACCATCAGCGCCGACGCCGAGTTGTGGGCTGCAGTGCCCAAGGAAGCGGCGCCCAAGGTGGTCGAAGCGCCGCCGCCCCCTGAGCCCGCACCAACTCCTAAGTTTGTGGCCAAAGTCACGCTGCCGCCACCGCCACCTCCGTTGCCGGTCGAGGCCGAGATGCCCAAGGCCGACATCGTCCTGGCCCAAGAAAAAGAACGCAAGCGACAGGCACAGTTGAAGGCCTTGGAACGGCAGGAGAAACTCAAAAAGGAAAAACTGGAGAAGGAAGCAGCTGCCCTGGAGAAAAAACGCCAGCTCGCAGAAGCCAAGCAGGAGGCCCAGCGGGCCGAGGCGCTGCGACAAGAGCAAATGAAGCGCACCCTGGCACAGTCGCGTGCCACCGGCGCGACCGGCGTTGCTGGCGCTGCTGTATCCCCTCCACCTGTAACGCCTACCCCACCTGTGACGCCGATCACGCCAATCACCCCTGTCACGCCGGTCAAGCCAAGCCCGGCCCCAGCTATCGCCCCGGTCATTCCCGGCGCCACGGGCGCTGCGGGCGCAACCGGCACCGCGGCGCAAGCCGCCGGCCCGTCGGCGAGCTACGGCGGGCGCATCGTAGGGCGAATTCGGCCCAACATCACCTTCCCCGGCGACGTGGCTGGCATCATCGGCAATCCGGGCGCCGAAGTCGAGGTGCGCGCTGCCGCCGACGGCACCATCATCAGCCGTAAACTGCTCAAGTCCAGCGGCATCAAGGCCTGGGACGAGGCGGTGCTGAAAGCCATCGACAAAACCGAAATCCTGCCGCGTGATATCGATGGGCGCGTCCCAAGTGAGTTAGTGATCAGCTTTCGGCCGAAAGACTGACGCCGGCGCAGCAGGGGCCCTACGCGCTCATGGGTCGGGCGACAGCGGCGCTTTAACCAACCCAACCGACAGATGCTGAAAATGGGCATCGGCCGTGAGTATGGACACCCCATGCCGCTGCGCAACGGCAGCGATGATTGCGTCTGACAATGGCAGTGTGATGCCGCTCAGGCGCAAGGCCTGCAAGGCTCTACCGGCCCCGTGCCAATCATCGGGTAGCACTGGTAGACATTCCACGTTAGCAAAGAGAAACTCAAGCTGCTGCCTTTCTTTTTGACCCTTGGCACCCTGTAACAGCTCAGCGATCACGACGCCGCACAGTAGCGCTGAGTCGTCCGACAGTGCCCTCTCGACTGCATCGCTCAAGGCACCGCTCCGCCCACGCAAAAAATCGATCCAGGCACTGGTATCAACAAGGATGTGGCTGTTCATTCCTTTGTGTCCAACTGCCGCAACTGGCGCCAGTTATCCTCGACCTGGACCTGTCCGCGCAGCGCCAGCAGCTTTTGCTTTCGCACCGCCGCGAGGTAGTCTTTGAGCGCATGCCGAATCGCAATCAGAGGCGTTTTCTCACCCGTAAACTGCATCAATTGCTCAGCTAATTCGTCATCAAGTGTAAGTGTCATTCGCATCAAAATACTCCAAGGGTTAGCATCATCTTAGCTTGGAAATTTTATTTTTAAAGGCCTCGACGCCACAGGACCCCATGCTGACTGGTTTTGATTGCCCAGCCGCACGCCCGTCAAACCCGCTGCTGTGGTGGCCGGTTGGGTGTCGCAGCGAGGTAAAAGGAGGAGCCCGCAGGGCGGGGGACACGAGCAGCGGCACCTAGCCGGCCGCCGCAGCCCGCCAAAGTGGACGCTAGAAAAGGATGTCTCCAGCCCAACTCAGAACCAGAAACGACAAAGAGAGATGCTATGATTTATATAGCAATAAACCCAATAAGCACGTGGCCTAGAGCCCGATTTCACTCATAAACCACGACCGCCCGACCCTCGTCGGCCTGGGCGCGCCAGCCGGCTAGGGCGGCATCGCTGGGGTAAAAGCGGGCTTGTTCGCCCAGTTGCAGCTCCACCGTGACCGGGCCGGTTTGGCCCTGGCGCAGCACGGCCAGCCGAAGGCCCAGACCGCGCAGCAGTTCGCCCTGCTCGCTCACCTCGCGCAGCGGCGGGTGGGCAGCCAACAACCGGGCCACGTCGGGCGAGTGGCCGTTGACCGCCACGCGCAGGTACTTGCCAAAGCGGCAGCGCGCCTGCTCCAGGCTCCAGAGCTGAGTCACGGTCAGCTGCATGCCACCGGCAAAGCGGTCAGGCTGCAGCTTGCCCATCACCACCACCAGTTCGTCGTCCTTGAGCAACTGGCGGTGCGCCGCAATCAGCGCCTCGTCGGCGCGGGCGTCGACCGTGCCTGATTTGTCGTCAAGCTTGAACAGCGCCAGCTTGCCGCGTTGGCCGTTGATGACGCGAAAGTCGGTGATGATGCCGGCCAGCAACTGCGGCTCGCGGGTGTCAATCAGGTCGGCGATCTGGCGCTTGGCAAAACGCCGCACCTCGGTCACCGACTCGTCAAACAAATGACCCGACAGGTAGAAGCCCACTGCAGCTTTTTCCATGGTGAGCTGCTCGCGCACGCCCCAAGGCGTGGCGGGCACCAGCGGGGGCTCTTGCGTGCTGGCGCCGTGCTCGTCGTCGCCGCCCATGTCAAACAAGCTGGTCTGGTTGGCATTGGCCAGCATGGCTGCGCCAAAGTCAAACGCCAGATCCAGTGACGCCAGCAGGCTGGCCCGGTTGCGCTGCAGCGTGTCAAAGGCGCCAGCCTTGATCAGCGCCTCCACCGTGCGTTTGTTGATGCGGCTGCGGTCGACCCGGGCGCAAAAATCGAACAGGCTGTCAAACGGGCGGGCCTCACTGGCCATGGGCCCGACGCCGCGCCCTTCGCGCGCCGCCACAATGGCCTCAATGGCCTGCTGGCCGGTGCCCTTGATGGCGCTCAGGCCGTAGCGAATGACCTGGTTGGAGACCGGCTCGAACCGGTGCGTGCCGCGGTTGACGTTGGGCGGCTCAAAGCTCAGGCCCATGCGCAGCGCGTCTTCAAACAGCACCTTGAGCTTGTCGGTGTCGTCCATTTCCACCGTCATGTTGGCGCAGAAGAACTCGGCGGTGTAGTGCACCTTGAGCCAGCCGGTGTGGTACGCCAAAAGCGAGTAGGCAGCGGCGTGCGACTTGTTAAAGCCGTAGCCAGCAAACTTTTCCATCAAGTCAAAGATTTCGTCGGCCTTGGCCGGGTCGATGCTGTTTTTGGCCGCGCCGTCGCGGAAGATCTGGCGGTGCTTCGCCATCTCGTCAGCGTCTTTTTTGCCCATGGCCCGGCGCAGCATGTCGGCACCGCCGAGCGAGTAGCCGCCCAGGATCTGCGCGGTTTGCATCACCTGCTCTTGGTAGACCATGATGCCGTAGGTCTCGGACAGCATCTCGGCCACCAGCGGGTGCGGGTACAGCACCTCTTCGCGGCCGTGCTTGCGCGCCACAAAGCTGGGGATCAGGTCCATGGGACCGGGCCGGTACAGCGCGTTGAGCGCGATCAGGTCTTCCAGCCGGGTCGGCTTGGCGTCCTTGAGCATGCCCTGCATGCCCCGGCTTTCAAACTGGAACACCGCCTCGGTCTTGCCCTCGGCAAACAGCTTGTAGACCCGGGCATCGTCCAGCGGCAGGTCCTCAAAGGCAAAATTCTCCTGGCCGGCATGGCGTGTGCGGATCAGCTCGCGCGCCATTTCCAAAATGGTGAGTGTGGCCAGCCCCAAAAAGTCAAATTTGACCAGGCCAATGGCCTCCACATCGTTCTTGTCGTACTGGCTCACCGCCGAGTCGCTGCCGGGCTGCTGGTAGAGCGGACAAAAATCGGTCAGTTTGCCCGGCGCAATCAGCACACCGCCGGCGTGCA
>CAJAXU010000568.1 GCA_903948045.1 uncultured beta proteobacterium
GATCAACGATTTGAGGATGGTCACCTTGCCATGCATCGGCGTCAGGTACAGCGTCGTCTGCCCAGCATGGCTGGCAGCCTTGACCACGGCTGCGAGCAGCAGCGGCCTGCTCGTGATGGCCTCCATGCGCGCGCTCGGGTTGGCCGCCCTGCATTACCAACGCCACCGGTTGTAGGTCAGCGCGCAGGCCCGCGCCGTGGTCTGGCAGCGGTTGATGTCCTGCGTAGTGAAGCCACCCATCCCCCACTGGTTCTTCAACTCATCGAAACCGTTCTCTCAGTCGGCACGGTCGCGGTAGAGTTGCCCGACGGCCTCCAACGGGTACGCCATATCACTGACCATCACCGCGTACTCCCATAGCCGCTCACGGGCGATCCCGCCCTTGATGCGTTGGCGCAAGATCACCACCCTGCGCCGTCTACTCCAGCCTTGCAACTGCAATTGATCTTCCACCATCTGGCAGCCCTTGCTGTCCGCTCGGCTCCAGTCAGAGCGGGCAAACTGGCGCGCCACCAGGCGCTGCACGTTGGCCGTCTGGCGCAGTCTCAACAGGTAAGCCTGCTTGCGGCCTTCGAGCTCCAGCAGCACTCCCTCGTTGCCGTAACCCGAGTCGCCCCTGACCATGGCAGGGCGTTTGTCGCCCAACTCGTCAAGCAGTCGCCCCAGCGCGGCCTTGGCGTGCACACTGGTGTGCTGCTTGCCTGAGCTGACCTTGAAGCCCCTGCGCGGCCACCGCATCGCCGCGCAGCGCGGTGATGTGGGCATAGCCCAGGTGCCCGGCCAGCATCCCCATCATCAGGGCGCCCAGCACGCCACGTTTGTCCGGTGCGTTGCCGCTTCGGTATTCCAGCGGACATTCCGAAACCCAGCGCTCGAAGACGCCGGTGGTGGCTAAAAACTCAGCAAAGAAGACCAACTGACCGTGCGGTGCCGCCGCCGCACCCGCGTCCCAGCGCACGTGCATTCGCCCGCCCAGTGTGTCTACCACCTGCGGCTGATCGCCACCTTCTTCGACCACGGCCAGGGCCAACTTTCGCCTGCGTTTGCTTTCACCCATCGGGTGGCTATGCCAAACCCGCGTAAACCCGCGCCAGTGCTCAACTAATCGCTAATCACAGGTTGTGAACTGCGTTTTCTAGGATCATTGGAATACCCCGCTCCAGTCCGTGGCCTGCCAACACTGCCAAGATGGCGGTGGGCTGAGTGGCGTAGCGAGGTAGAGGTAGAGGCCGAAGGCAGGAGGACACGAGCGCAGTCACTTAGCCTGGCGCTACCTTGACCGGCGCGCCGTGCTTTTTGCAGGTGGGATGGATCCCCGATCACGTCGGGGATGACGTTCGGGGAGAAGGCCGGGATGACCTTTGGTGAGCGCGTCGAGGACGATGTGCTGGGCGTTGGTGAGGGCTGCAGGGGGAGGCGTGGGAAATCACGAAACGTCAGCCAACGCCGCCACCAGAATCAGTGCCGCCTCGGTCGTGAACTGGTTCTGCGCCAGCCGGTGCAACAGTTCGGCCCGATCCAGCAGGGCGAACTGGGCCACTTCACCATCCTGGTTGACCGGCACCAGGCCTTCGGGCACCACCGCAGAAAACCAGTCAATCTGCTCCACCATGTAGCCGGCGCTGCCGGGTTCAGTGGGGCGGCGCAGGGTGACGCGTCCACCCGGCTGCAGCGACTGCAGCGCGCTAACGCGCAAACCGGCCTCTTCCCAGGTCTCGCGCGCCAGGGCCGTGGCCACGGTGTCGGCCGCCGATACCATGCCGCCCATCAGGGTGTCCCACAGGCCCGGGTCGTTGGCTTTGTCCAGCGCGCGCTGTTGCACCCAGATGCGGCCGTCTGCCGCATGCCCGACCAAATGCACCGCCTGGGTGGCCATGCCCAGCGGCCGCACGGCGCCGCGCTCCACCTGACCAAC
>CAJAXU010000569.1 GCA_903948045.1 uncultured beta proteobacterium
CGCGCTGAGGTTCAGCAGCAGCAGGCGTCTGTGAACAGCCTGGCGCGCCGCGCCCTTGGGGCGCGCGACGCGGCGCACAGGTGTAGGGGGGTCAGGCTGCGGGTCAGACATATCAGCGCCTGACTTTAGTCAGCCCGGGTTATGCTTGGAAGTGCATTTTTTTGAGACCATGATGCATGAAACGCATCGCTTCGCTTCACCCTTGCAGGAGATCTTGATGGACAGTGCCGGAACCAATCATGAACCGCAGATTTCGCCGGCGCGGTTGTTGCGTCGCTCTCACCTGCTGGGCGATTTTTTGACGGTGATCGCCGAGGGCAGCATTCGGCAGGCGGCCGACAAGATCGCGATCAGCCAGTCGGCGCTGACACGCCGCATCCAGGACCTGGAGGAAGGCCTGGGCGCCAGCCTGTTTGAGCGCACTTCGCGCGGGATGACCCTGACACCTTTTGGCGAGGTGCTCAAGCACCATGCCCAGTTGGTGGCCATCACGTGCCAGTATGCGGTCAGTGAGATCAGTGAACTGCTTGAAGGCGATGTTGGCGAGTTGCGCATCTCAGCCGGTCCGGCCTGGGCCTATGCCTTGGTGCCCGACGCCATCGCTGCCATGCAAGCCACCCGCCCCAAGATCCGCGTCACCTTGCTGGACCTGATCAATGATGTGTCGCTGCCGATGCTGGCCAACGGCCTGTTGGACGTGGTGCTCGGTGGCCTACCCCCGACCCGCGACCCGCAGCTCGAATACGAGCCGATCCTGGAAATCGAGCACCTGGTGTTTGCCAATGAACAGCACCCCTTGAACCAGTTGCCCGTTGTGACGGCAATGCAATTGACCGCCTACCCCTGGATCTGGTTCACGACCGGCGCAGCCTCGCTGGACTTGATGGTGTCTTATTTCCAGCAGGCGACATTGGCGCCCCCCACGGCCACGGTCGAGACCTCATCTGCCCAATCGGCTTTCAGACTGATGCAGCAAAGCAACTACCTGATGCTGCTGCCCTCGACCTCGCTCGGGACGGCGGCGCATCACGGCTTACGGCCGCTGCCCCTGCAAAGGAGTTTTGGCCACTACGTCGCTGGCATGATGTACCGGCCGTCGGTGCGCCGCCTCAAGGCGTTCACCACCTTTCGGCAAGCGCTGCTGGACAAGCTCTCTGGTGCGCCGGGCGGTCGACAAGTATGACCGTCCAGGCGCCTGCCTAGCTGTGCAGGTGTCCTCGCAACGTGACTGAAGGCGAGCAGCCAAAGTATTGCTTGTAATAGGCTGCGAACCGGCCCATGTGCACAAAGCCATGCTGCAACGCCACATCCGTCAACGAGGTCGAGCGCCCCTCACGCGCCGCCAATTGCAGCGCCAGGTGCACGTGTGTCAGGCGCACCTGTCGCGCATAGGCCAAGGGTGATGTGTCGTAGCGGCGACGGAAGCCCGCCTCCAGGGCGCGCGGGCTCATGCAGGCGGCCGCCGCAATGGTCGTCAGGCTGAGGGCTTGGTGCACATGGGCGTTGATGTGGTCTACCGCGCGCTGCAGGCGGTTGGCATTGCCCGGGCTACTTAGGATGCTGGGGGCCTGTGGTGCCAGGCTGGGCGGGCGCAGCAGGTCGAGCCCGCTCAGCAAAAAAGCCTCCATGGCCCCGAAGGCGGCGGGGTGGCGCAGCCACTGCGCGCCATGGCTGTGAAGGTTGCGCGTCAGGTCGGTCACGGCCTGCCACCAAGCGGCCACGGCCGGATCGAGGCGCGAGCGGGCCAAGTTGAAGGCCGGCAGTGGATGCTCTTCAGCGACGTTGTGACTCAGCGCCTGGCTGGGCACCTGCAGCATGATCATGGCGCAATCGCCCGTCCACACCATCCGGGTTTGGGCGCGCGGCTGCAGCACACTCATCATGTTGGGGCCGACCCAGGCCTCCTGGCCATTGCAGCTCACGCGAGCCCTGCCTTGCAGTGGCAACTGCAACAGGTAGTAGTCGCCGCGCTCACCCGGGTCAATCTCAACCTCCGCGCCGTAACTGAGCACATTGAGAGCCACCTGGCCCAGGTGAATCTGGTTGTGCCGCGCTTCAAAATGAGCCGCTCCGCTGCGCACATGCAGCTGGTGCGGTGACAGAGCCCGCCCAACCAGCGCACTGGCTTCGGTGACTGAGCGGGAACGGCTCAGCGGGTAGCCGTCCAGCAGTTGGCAGGGTTTCGACAGATTCGCCGCGGGACACATGCGTGGTTTCTCAATCAGAGCAGTTTGAAGATGCAGACCCCGCGCAGCGCTTATCGGATAGGTGTTGGCGGTAATCGGATAGCCAATCGCATGCGGGCAAGGCTAGACTATAAGTCGGCATCAACGGCACCACCCCTCTTTATTGCCAGGAGTTTCTGATTTGTAAGGTATCCAACTCGCTGGCCAAGCAGCTCGCTGCCGTGGACCTCTGTGCCCATCTGGCGTTCCTACCAAGCTGAGCCAGACCGCACACCATGGCAGAACGCTCATTCGCGGCAGAAGTCGAGCAGTTGCGGGCCGAACCTGGCTCGGTGTTTCACGGTGAGGGCATTTTGGCCGTCACCAAAGCACTGCTGGAATGTGGCGTCGGCTATGTCGCGGGTTACCAGGGCTCGCCGATCTCGCACCTGATGGATGTGCTGGCCGATGCCCAGCCGATTCTGCAGGAGCTGGGGGTTCATTTTGAGGCCAGCGCCAGCGAGGCCACGGCCGCCGCCACCCTGTCGGCCTCGGTCATGTACCCGATCCGTGGCGCGGTCACCTGGAAGTCGACCGTCGGCACCAATGTGGCTTCTGATGCCCTGGCCAACCTGGCCTCGGGTGGGGTCACTGGCGGGGCGTTGATCATCATCGGCGAGGACTATGGCGAGGGCTCCTCCATCATGCAGGAGCGCAGCCATGCGTTTGCGATGAAGTCGCAGGTCTGGCTGCTGGACCCGCGGCCCAACCTGCCCAGCATCGTCCAGGCGGTGCATGACGGCTTTGAGCTGTCAGAAGCCAGCCGCACGCCCGTGATGCTGGAGCTGCGTGTGCGCTCCTGCCACCTGCACGGCAGCTTTGTCACGCGGCCTAACCTGCCGCCGCCTTACAGCTTGCGCGAAGCGCTGGAGTCGCCCGTGCGTGATACCAGCCGCATCGTGCTGCCACCCGCGAGCTACTTGCACGAGCAAGAGAAGATCATCGACCGCTGGCCAGCCGCAGTGCGCTTCATTGAGGAGCGTGGCCTTAATGAGTTCTTCAGTGGTGACATCGAGGACCTGGGCATCATCATGCTCGGCGGTCTGTACAACAATGTGCAGCGCGCCCTCATGAGCCACGACATGGCCGATTTGTTTGGCCAGTCGCGGATTCCCTTGTACGTGATGAACGTGGCCTACCCGGTGATTGAGTCTGAACTGCTGCGTTTTTGCGCTGGCAAGAAGGCGGTGCTGGTGGTGGAAGAGGGCCAGCCCGATTACCACGAGCAGGCGATCCATGCGGTGCTGGGCCGTGCCGGGGTGCGCACCACCCTCC
>CAJAXU010000570.1 GCA_903948045.1 uncultured beta proteobacterium
AGCATCCGGTAGAGCAGGTCGGACAACTGGTTCAGCGCGATGAAGACCGAGCCAACCACCAGCGTGCCGCCCAGCACCGCGTTCATGTCGGCGTTCTGCAGCGAATTGGTGATGTACAGGCCCAGACCCGGCCAGGCGAACACCGTCTCGGTCAGCACCGAACCTTCGAGCAGCCCCGCATAGCTCAGGGCGATAACAGTGACCAGCGGCACTGCGGCATTGCGCAGCGCATGGCGCCAGATGATGCGCGATTCGCTCAAGCCCTTGGCGCGCGCCGCGATGATGTACTCGGACCCCAGCTCTTTCAACATGAAGCTGCGTGTCATGCGGCTGATATAGGCGAGCGAAAAATAACCGAGCAGCGCCGCCGGCAAGGCCAGATGCGAAAGAGCGTTGCAAAAAGCCGGCCAATCGCCGGCCAGCGCAGTGTCGACCAGCATCAAGCGCGTCACCGGCGCGATGCTGTATTCGAAAGCGATGTCGATGCGCCCGGGGCCGGCCACCCAGCCGAGCCTGGCGTAGAACAGCACCAGCCCCATCAGGCCGAGCCAGAAGATCGGCACCGAATAGCCGATCAGGCCCATCACACGCACCAGCTGATCAGCAAAACGCCCGCGCCGCACCGCCGCCCAGACCCCCAGCGGCACGCCCAGCAGCACACCGATCAGGATGCCCGCGCTGGCCAGTTCCAGCGTCGCCGGAAAAGTCCGCGCGATGTCGTCGAGCACCGGTCTTGATGTCAGCAGCGAGACGCCGAGATCGCCCTGCACCACCTTGCTGACGTAAAGCAGGAACTGGCGCGGCAAGGGCTGATTCAGCCCCATTTCTTCGCGCACCCTGGCGATCTGTTCCTCGCTGGCGCGGTCGCCAACCACGGCCAGTGCCGGATCCACCGGCACCACCCGGCCGATGAAAAAAGTCACCGCCAGCAGGCCCAGATAGGTCAGCGCCAGGCTCAGGACAAAGCCGCCCAGCCCCATCGCAGTGCGGCGCCAAGGCTTCTTCAACAAGATGAGGCCACGCAGCGGTGGAAAGCGGAATCAGTCGGGCTCATGCATAGGTCCATGGATCGCCCGCATTGTGCCTGCCTGTCGACGGTAAGTTCTCAGCAACGCATCGAAATGGGCATCAAAGCTCTGTGCACTGCTTTGGCCATTCTCCGCGGCGGCAAAGCGCCGAAACAGATGGCCGACTTGCCAAGCCGCCCGATACTGCGTTTCCACCACAAGTCGGACCTCGTTGCTGCCCGAGTTGAACAACAAGTGCCTGTTTCGCATTGCTGGTCAACACAAGCCGCGAAGAGTTGGGCACGGCGTCCTTAGTCTTACTGTGTCATAAAAATGGCATAATATTTTCATCTTTCCTTTTGAAGGGCTGAGATGGACATCGCTAAAGAATTCGATGACTACATGGCGCACCTAATGCAAGGGCTTGGTCATGCTGACCGGCATTCGGGATTAGTTGGTTATTGCACCGGTCTGATGCTGCCGTTGTCGCGCAAGAGCGTGGAGCCCATTGCCGCACGAGTGGACCCCTTGCACGCTAGCGCGAAACATCAGTCGCTGCATCACTTTGTCGCCAAGGCCCAATGGAGCGATAAGGAGTTGTTGCGTCGCATAGCGCAATGGGTCGTGCCCCAGATGAACTTCACCGCTGGCGGTTGGTGGATCATCGATGACACCGGATTTCCCAAGAAGGGCAAGCACTCGGTGGGGGTGACGCGCCAATACTGTGGTGTGTTGGGCAAACAAGATAACTGCCAGGTTGCGGTGAGCGTAACGCTGGCATGCGAGCAAGGCAGCTTGCCGGTTGCCTGGCAACTGTACTTGCCTCACGTCTGGGCGGAAGATGTCTCGCGTAGAGCCAAGGCCGGTGTACCCGAGGACATCGAATTTGCAACCAAGCCCCAGATCGCTCTACAACAGATACAAGCTCTGTTGAGCGAAGGAGCGCCCCATCATTGCGTGCTGGCCGATGCCGGATATGGCATCGACTACGCATTCCGCCAAGGACTGACTGATCAGGGCCTTGCCTATGTGGTCGGCATCACCTCAGCCGTGGTGGTCTGGCCACCCGGAGTGAAGCCGCTGCCGCCCAAGCCCTACAGCGGCACGGGCCGCCCGCCAGTGGTGCCACGGCGTACGGCCGAACGCCAGCCCGTGAACGTCAAGACAATGGCACTGGGTTTGCCCAACAGCGCATTTCACGACATCAGTTGGCGCGAAGGCAGCAACGAGTTGCTGACGGGTCGTTTTGCCGCACTGAGGGTACGCTGCGCGGGCGGCAATGTCGGAAAGGCCCGTCTGCTTCCTGAGCAATGGCTGCTCATCGAGTGGCCCGCCGATCAAGCCGAGCCAGAGAAATACTACCTATCCACACTACCCGAGACGACAGCCTTAAACGATCTGGTCCATGCCGCGCACATGCGATGGCGCATCGAGCGCGATTACCAGGATTTGAAGCAGGATTTGGGATTGGGTCACTATGAAGGACGAGGCTGGCGGGGCTTTCATCACCATGCAACTTTGAGCATTGCGGCGTACGGCTTCCTGATGGCAAGGCGACTCAAGACTGGCAGTGATGTCGGTGGTAAAAAAAACTTCGTCCCATGCCAAATGCCTGTCATTCCCAACGATTACGTCCCTCGAGGCAGCCCAGCGAGCGCAGCGCCACGTTACAAACTCGATCACAACGCTGCGCTTTCAACTGGGCGTCGC
>CAJAXU010000571.1 GCA_903948045.1 uncultured beta proteobacterium
GGCCTTGGGCTAGAGTGGCCTGCGGGCTGGATGTTGGCTTGGGCAGCCGGGCGTCGAGGGCCGTCAGTGCCGCGGCCAGACCCGCCAAAACCGGCTGCAGGGCCTGCAGCGTGGCGGTTAGCCGGGCGTCGACTGCGGCCGGCTCGGCCTTGCAGGCCACCTCCAGAAGGCCTGTGGCATCGCGGACGGCCGGGGCCTCAATGCTGGCCGCCGCGCCTTTGAGCGTGTGGGCCAGCCGCTGCGCGCTGACGGCATCGCCGGCTGCCAAAGCGGCTCGGAACTGCCCCTCAAACTGCTGCCCGTTGTCAAAAAACAGGCGCAGCAGGCGCAGGTAAAGCTCGGGGCGCCCAAGTGCGCGAGCCCGTCCTGCAGCCATATGGATGCCGGGTAAATGCGGCAGTTCAGGCGACACGTCCGGACTGTCGGCAACGGCCGCGACTGCTGGGCGACCAGCCCCAGGCGACACCCAACGGCCGATCACCTTGAACATCTCGTCAATGTCCAGGGGTTTGGCAATGTGGTCGTTCATGCCGACCGACAGCACCCTCTCACGGTCACCGACCATGGTGTTGGCGGTCATGGCCAGTACCGGCAGTGCCGCCCAGTCCGGGTTGGTGCGGATGCGCGCGGTTGCGGCGTAGCCGTCCATCACCGGCATCTCGCAGTCCATCAGCACGCCGTCAAAGGGGCCATCGCTGGCCAGCCGGTCGAGCGCCTGCTGCCCATCACCCGCCAGAACGACCTCGATGCCCGCCTGGCGCAAAATTTCCAGGGCCAGTTCCTGGTTCAGGGCGTTGTCCTCGACCAGCAGCAGCCGGGCCCCGACCAGCTTGCGCCGGGCCTCAGCCGACTGGTCCTCTCGCCGGTGCTGCGACAACTCTACCAGCGGGTTTTGCCCCAGCGCCTGCCCGATCGCGGACAACAGGCCCGAAGGCGTGACCGGCTTGGTCAGCACCGCCCGCACTTGCACGCCACGTTCGCGCGCTGAAGCCAGGACGTTGTCGCGTCCGTAAGCGGTGACCATGATGACCGCCGGTTGCTGCACAGACACCGCCAGCAAGCCACGTACCGTTTCGATCCCGTCCATTCCCTGCATCTTCCAGTCGGTCAAGACCACGTCGAAGGGCTGTCCGAGCGCTGCCGCCCTTTGGGCAGCCTGAATTCCCTGTGCGCCGCTGTTGGCCAATTCAGGCACCAGGCCGAAGCTTTTGACCATGGCGCCAATGATGTCGCGCGCATTGGCGCTGTCGTCTACCACCAGCACGCGGCGTCCCGCCAGTTGCTCCGCCTGGACCATGCGCCGGACCATCGGAGCGGCCTGCACACCCAGCCGAGCCGTGAACTGAAAGGTCGAGCCCTGCCCTGGCACCGATTCCACCCAAATGCGGCCACCCATCAGCGTCACCAGGTTGCGGCAGATCGCCAGCCCCAGGCCGGTGCCGCCATAGCGGCGCGTGGTGGAGCTGTCAACCTGGCTGAAGCTCTGGAACAGCCGCTCTTGTTGTGCCGGACTCATACCGATGCCGGTGTCGCGCACCTGCACATGCAACTCGACACCGCCGTCGTCACTGCCGGTGCAGCGGATGCTGATCACCACCTCGCCGGCCTCGGTGAACTTGCAGGCGTTGCTGCCCAGGTTGAGCAGCACCTGCTGCAGGCGCAGCGGGTCGCCGATCAGCGCCGTCGGCACGTCGGGCGCCAAGTCAATCAGCAGCTCGAGCCCCTGGTCCTCCACCTTGACCGACAGCACGTTGACCAGCGACTCCAGCACGTCCTCCAACCGAAAGTCGATGTGTTCGATGTCGAGTTTGCCCGCTTCAATTTTGGAGAAATCCAGAATGTCGTTGATCAGGCCCAGCAGCCCATGCGCCGAACGGTGCGCCTTCTCCACATAGTTGCGCTGCCGCGCGTCCAGGTCGGTCTGCAACGCCAGCTGCGACATGCCGATGATGGCGTTCATCGGGGTGCGGATCTCGTGGCTCATGTGGGCCAGGAAGTCCGACTTGGCCTGCGTCGCCTGCTCCGCCACGCGCTTTTCTTGCTCCAGCCGCAGTTCGTTGCCAATGGTGGTGGCCAGCTGTTCGCGCTGACTGTGCAATCGCAATGAGGCCGCGCTCAGGGCGCGTTGCAGGTCTTGAATCTCCAGTGGCGCAGCCTCCAGCGGCAGAGTCCGGCCTTCCGAGCTGTCGAGCGCCATGGCAAAACGGCGTGCATGGTTCAGCGCGCGCATGGTGCGGCGCAAAAAAATGTACAGCAGCAGCCCGGTGCCGCCCACCGCCAGCACCACGGCCAGCACGGTGGTGGTCAGGATGCGGCGCCCCAGCGCGTCAATGGCACTGGCGTCGTAGTCAACCCGTACCCAGCCCAGCACGCCGCCAGCCTCAATCGGGTGCCAGGCCACCAGCATTTGGTCACTGCCGTCCGACGCTGCTTGCAGCGCCGCGCCAGCCGGGGCCGGTGGGGTCAGGCGTTGTGGGCTCGCGGCGAACACGCTGCGGGGCGGCTTGCCAGCCTCGCGCGTCACGTGGATGAGGACCAGTCCCTGGGGGGTGCAGATGCGCAGCTGGCGCACATCCGGAAAATCGGCCGACCGCACCAACAGATCGTCCAGTGCGTCCAGGCTGCCCAACACCAGCGGCCCGGCACTGGCAATGGCGAGGTTGCGTGCCAGCGCCGCGGCCTGGCGCTCAATGCTGGAGCGCGCTGCTGCCGTCTGCTCTTGAAGTACAAAGGTCGCGTGCGCAACGATGGCCAGCAGCAGGGCGACGGCCGTGATCAGCATCAGCTGCGGCAGCATCCGCTGCGGACCAAAACGCCCGATCACGGCGGCGCTCGCACCACGTAGTCATCCAGACCGAATTTCTCCAGCGGTTTGTAGTCGCGCGCGTAGTCGGCCCGCACGACGCTGGTCCAGGGGATGTCGCCGAACAAGGCCTTCAGGGTCGGGTCTGCGGCCATGCGCAGCAGAGCATCGCTGACGGCGCGCTGCGTGGCGGCTGGCACGCGCGGGTGGGCGCTCAGTGGGTGGGGCGGAACACCGGGGGTCTCCAGCAGCACGCGCAGCGCCGATTGCATCTCTGCGGGCTCTTCGCCCAGGGTGCTCTCGATGCCGCCGGCCGCTGCTGACAGGCCGGTCGCGGCATGCCGGTAGGCATTGGAGTGCGTTTTCACGTAGATCGGTTTGATCTTGATGCCTTCACGCTTTTCCAGCAGGGCGCGAATCCACAGCGACGCGCCGAAGGCGTTCGGCGCCGGGAAGGCGACTTGCCGGCCGTCGAGCTCTTTCACCGACTTGATCGGATCATCCTTGCGCACCACCAGGATGCCGTTGAGCGGCTTGCTGTCACGCAACAGCGGCACATAGGCCTGGGCCCGCATCCCCATCACCTGGTGGTAAGGGTTCATGTAGGCAAAATCAGGGCGCCCGGCGAGCATGCCCTCCTCAAACGCGGGGATGCTGGGCGACACGCTCAAGACAAAAGTCAGGCCGGTCTCCTTGCCCAGCCGCTCCAGCAGGGGGGCCCAGACCCGGTGGATCTCCTCCGCGCGAAACTGAGGCACCACCGACACGGTGAATGGTGCCCGCTGGGCCAGGGCCGCGAAAGACAGCGCTGCCGCAGCTAGAGCCACCAAGGTCCTTAGCACAACTCGAACCGGTCGATATTGATTCATGTTGCCTCGCCAAAATTTACTCGTGTACGATTTTTGCACACAATAGGGTGGAGGCTGCGCGCGCTGTGTAACCAGCCGCTTACTGGGCAGCAGGCTGCTCGATCCCCCGCATGAGATCGCTCGCCGCCGCTTCCGGGCTGGCGGCCGCCGTGATGGCCCGTACCACCGCCACTGAGCCCACGCCACTGGCCAGCACCGCGGGCAGCCGGGTTTCGTCAATGCCGCCAATCGCCACCAAGGGGTAGTTGCGCAGCAGCCGGGCATAGGCGGCCAGCCGGCCTGTTCCTTGCGGTGCGGTGGCCATGCGCTTGAGCGTGGTGGCAAACACGGCGCCCATGGCGATGTAACTGGGGCTGGCCGCATCGGCGCGCAGCATTTCGGCGTAGCCGTGGGTGCTCAGGCCCAAGCGCAGGCCGGTGGCCTGAATGTCGCTCAGTCGGGTGGCGTCCAGGTCTTCTTGCCCCAGGTGAGCGCCATAGGCACCGCAGTCAGCGGCAATTTGCCAGTGGTCGTTGATGAACAGCAGCGCGCCCGTGCCACGCACGGCCTGCACGGCGGCAGCCACCTCGTGCCTGATCGCCGCCGGGTCGTCTGACTTGAAGCGCAGCTGCAGCGTGGGCACACCGGCCCGGGCCATGCGCCCAACCCAGTGCGCATCGGGCAACACCGCGTACAGGCCCAAGCGCTGTGGGCAGTCCTGGAAGCCCTGGGCGCGCGGGAACGGCGCCATGCCGAAATCCGCGGGCTCGTTCGGCCACAGAGCCGGGTTCATGGTGCCCAGCCTGCGGGTCTGTGCGGCCCAGCCCAGGGCGACGGTCTGTGCGTCGTGTTCGACAAAGCCCAGGCGCCGGCAAGCACTCAGCACCGCCTGCGTGTCTGCATCCAGCGCAGCATCTGGCGGCAGCAACGTGCCCGCCCAGGGCGTCGGCTCACCCAGCTGCAGGTTGGCGTGCTGTTGGGCGATGTGCGCTGCCAGTTCGGCAGGCCCATTGGCGAGGTGGGTGGTGAGGTGGGTGGGCGTGGTGTTCATGTCTGATGCCAAAAAGGGGTTCCCAGCACGGGGGTGCTGGCCTGCGCCGCGTCCTGCGCCTGCATGGCGCCGGCCCGCCAGGCCATGCGGCCTGCGCTCACGGCCTGGGCAAAGGCGAGTGCCATCGCCACCGGGTCTTGCGCCAGCGCCACGGCGGTATTGAGCAGCACCGCGTCGTAGCCCCACTCCAACACCTGGCAGGCATGCGACGGCAGGCCCAGGCCAGCGTCCACGATCAGTGGCACCTGCAACCGGTCGCGCAAGCTGCGCAGGGCATAGGGGTTGATAGGGCCCCGGCCAGTGCCAATCGGCGCGGCCCAGGGCATCACGGCCTGGCAGCCCACGTCGACCAGCTTCTGGCACAGCACCAAATCGTCGGTGCAGTAGGGCAGCACCTTGAAGCCGGCCCGGATCAGCTGGCTGGCAGCGCTCGGCAGGTTGAGCGTGTCAGGCTGCAGCGTGTAGTCGTCGCCGATCAGCTCGAGTTTGATCCAGTCGGTCTCAAACACCTCGCGCGCCATCTCGGCGGTGGTGACCGCCTCTTGAATGCTGTGGCAACCGGTGGTGTTGGGCAGCACCGGAACCGCCATGGCCTTGAGCAGCTGCCAGAACGCCTGCGAGGCCTGGCCCTGGGCCGTCTGCCGGCGCAGCGAGGCGGTGACCATGGCCGGGCGGGCGCCAGCCACGGCGTCGGCCATGACCTTGGGCGAAGGGTAGCGTGAGGTGCCCAGCAGCAGCCGGCTAGCGAAGCGCTCGCCGTAGAGCATCAGGTCGTCGTTGTCGGGGGTCATGGGGTCAGCCTCCAGTCAAAGGTGCAATCAGTTCAACCCGGTCCTGCTCGTGCAGCAGGTGTTGCGCATACTGGCTGCGCGGCACAAACTGCAGGTTCACAGCCGCAGCAAACGGTGCTCGCACCCCCGCCACCGACACCGCGTCGGCCAAGGTGGCCCCGGCCGGCAGCTGATAGAGTTTTTGGTTGATGAGCAGGTTCAAGGGGGTCATGTGGGTCAATCAGCGTGGATAGGCAGGCCCCAGCCAAGGGCCAGCTGCGGTGGCTCGTCGTGCAGCAGGGCCAACGCGGCGTCCAGCAGCGCAGGGGCAATCAAGAAACCGTGGCGGTACAGGCCATTCACCTGCAGTGTCCGCGGCCCCAGCCGGCGCAGGGCCGGCAGGTTGTCGGGCAAGGTCGGGCGTGCCTGCGCCGTCACCTCCAGCAGGCGCGCCTCGCCAAAGCCCGCATGCACCGAATAGGCTGCGCTCAGCAGCTCCAGCGTCGAGCGCACGCTGGCCGGCGACAGGTCGTCGGTCTCGATCTCGGTCGCGCCCACCACAAACACCTGGTCCGGTTTGGGCGCGATGTAGATCGGGTAGCGCGGGTGCACAAGCCGCACTGGGCGGCTCAGCGTCACATCGGGCGCGTGCAAGCGCAGCACCTCGCCGCGCACGCCGCGCAGGCCAGCCCATTGCGGGCGCGCGCCCAAGCCACGGCAGTCCAGCAGCCAGTCCGGTTGACCGGCCTGGCCTGGCTGAAAATCTGCTGGCGTGCGGTGGCTGTGCCAGTGCAGCGCCACGCGCTGTGCCTGCAGGCTGTGGCGCAAGGCATCGAGCAGCTGGCGGTTGTCGAGTTGGCCCTCACCCGGCAGCAGCAGCCCTTGGTGAAAGCGCCCGGCCAGCCCGGCCTCTTGCAAGGCCAGCGCGGCCACATCCAGCGCCAGTGGCGCCGCCAGCGTTGGCAGCTGCTGCTGGTTGCGAAGCAGCAGCTGGCCAAAACGCCGCGCCTCAGCGGCGTCCTGCCGGTGCCAGACCACCAGCGTGCCGTTTTGCTGAAAAAACACCGGCTGCGTCAGCGTGGCCAAAATCTCAGGCCAGCGGCGCAGGCTGTACTGGCCCATGCGCACCACCGGCAACTCGGTGATGGCGGACTCAGCCAGCGGCGCCAGCATGGCGGCGGCCACCCGGGCGGCGGCACCGGTGGCGTCTGGCCCCTGCGCCTCGTGCACCTCAACCCGGTGCCCCTGCTGCGCCAGCGCATGCGCCAACAAGCGGCCCATCAGCCCGGCGCCCAGAATCACCGCGTGCATGGCAGCCCCATCGGTCGGTCCATGGCCATGCAGGCCGCCCGGCGGCCAAACCTTTGCGCATAATCCCGGCCATGAACGACACCGCCTCGACCAGCTTGACCACGCCTACCACCCGCTACGCCCGCGTCCTGAGCATTGCCGGCTCCGACAGTGGCGGTGGCGCTGGCATTCAGGCGGACCTGAAAACCTTTGCAGCACTGGGCTGCTACGGTATGACCGCTATCACCGCGCTGACGGCGCAGAACACCGTGGGCGTCCAAGGCATTCACCCGGTGCCGGCCGCCTTTTTGAAGGCGCAACTGCAGTCCGTGATCGAAGATATTGGCGTTGATGCGGTCAAGATCGGCATGCTGCATGCCCCGGAGATCGTCGAGGTGGTGGCCTGGGCGATTGACCATTACCAGCTCAAAAACGTGGTGCTCGACCCGGTCATGGTGGCCACCAGCGGCGACCGTCTGATCGCCAGCGACACGGTGCAGGTGCTGGTGCGTGAGCTGTTTCCCCGTGCCGCCCTGATCACACCCAACCTGGACGAGGCAGCCCTGTTGTTGCAGCAGCCCATCACCGACGCGCAGGAGCTGGATGCCGCCGCGCAGGCGCTGCTGGCCATGGGCGCGCAGGCGGTGTTGCTCAAGGGTGGCCATTTGCCCGGCGACGCGTTGGTGGATGTGCTGCTGCAACCCGGCCAGCCCTTGCTTCGCATGGGCAGTGCCCGCATCCCCAGCCGCAATGTGCATGGCACCGGCTGCAGCCTGTCGTCGGCCATCGCCGCCCACTTGGCGCTGGGCCAGGGGCTGGCTGACGCAGTGAAGGCCGCGCGGCACTTCATCCGCGCCGCCATTGCGGCGGGCGCTGCGGTAAAAACCGGCCAGGGGCATGGGCCGCTCAACCATGGTCATGCGCCGCAGCCAAACCATAAATTGCCGCTGTGATCATGCCTTGGTCCGGCTCAGCCGGGCCAGTGCAAAAGTGAGGGCCAATACCGGCAGGCTGGCACCCCATTGCGGCGCCCAGGCGTTCAACGCTTGAAACAGCACCACGCCCAGCAGCCAGATGGCCGCAGCCGCCCAGTCGACCCGGCGTTCGCGCGCCGGCAGCGCCAAGCCACCCAGCGCAAGCCGGCCCAGGATCACGCCGTACAGCGGCACGAAGATTGAGCTGAGCTTGAGCAAGAAGGGCTCCAGGTCATGCATGGGCAGCACCAGCGCCAGGCCGGTGCAAACCAAGGCGAGGGTCAGGCCCCAGGTGCGCACCGACGCCCGCGCCAGCAAACTGTTGCCCGAGACCGCTGCCGAGTACACGTCGCCGTAGGCGTTGTCCAGCTCGTCCAGCAGGATCAGCCCGAGCGCCAGCAGGCCACCCTGGGCCACCAGCAGTGCGGTTACCAGACTCGCATCGGGCGCCGAGACGCTGACCACCAGCACCCCCAGCGCGTAGCACCAGGTGTTGGCCAGTGCGTAGCCCAACCAGGTGCCGCGCAGCGTGCTGCGGCCGTTGATGCCATGGCGGGCATAGTCGGCCACCAGCGGCAGCCAGGACACGGGCATGGCGATCACCAGGTCAATCGCAGCCCAAAAACCCATGCCGCCGTTACCCGGGCGCTGCCAGAAGGCGTCAAAGCCTTTGTCGATGGCCAGGCTGCCGAATTGCCAGGTGAGCCACAGCAGCGACAGCACCACCAGCGGCAGGCCAAAGCGGCGCACGAACTGGCGCACCAATGTCAGCATGGAGCCCATCATCAGCAGCGTCAGCACGCCGCCCCACAGCAGCGTGGCCCAGACCAGGCCGGCCTGGCTGGGCGCCCAGCCCAGGGCCTTGGCGACGATGGCCTGGGTACCTTCGCGCATGATCACCAGCTCAAACGTGGTCCAGCTCAGCAGTTGAACGATGTTGAGCAGAACCGGAAGCCGAGCAAAGGCCGTGCCGAACACCCGGTGCATCAGCCCGGCGCTCGACAGGCCGCTGTCGCAGCCCAGCTTGGCCGCCCAGGCCAGCAAGCCCGCCCCCAGAATGGAGCCGAGCACGATGGCCAGCAGGGCGTCCTGCGTGCCCACTGCGGGCACCAAGTAGGCGCCAACCTGCATCACCAGCAGGCCAACACCTAGGCTGAACCAAAGTGACCGGTGGGCACTGGCGTCAAACACCCGTGCGTCAGGGCTGACCGGGGTCAGGGCGGAAAAATTGTCATGCTGTGCCATTGCGTGTTTCCAGCAAAAATGGCAGTTCGGCTTGGCCCGGTGCACTAAACGATGGAGGTATCCCCACAGCGGTCTTGGGCCGGCTTCCCTGCGCGAGGATTACCTCAATCAGGTTCAAAGGGACTTTCTCAGCTGGGCCCGGCATAACACCGGACACGGCACCCCTAGCGGCTTGCACTTGACGT
The DNA here is from genome assembly GCA_903948045.1 of uncultured beta proteobacterium. Lineage (GTDB taxonomy): Bacteria > Pseudomonadota > Gammaproteobacteria > Burkholderiales > Burkholderiaceae_C > Rhodoferax. The sequence continues at coordinate 9,167 of CAJAXU010000571.1, forward strand.
GCAATTGGACGCGATTATGGCAGCAAGTGCAGCTGTATCAGCGGCCGTATCAGCGCCCCAGCCCCCACAGCAGGCCCAAGCCCAGCCCAAGCAGGGCCACGGCCAGCGTCAGCCAGCGTACCCGCACCCGGTTGGCCTCCACCCGCTGCACCAGTTGGGCGTTCTGCTCGGCCAGGGACTGGATCAGGGCCGTGGAGCTCAGCAATTGCTGATGCAGGTCCGACAGACTCGCCTCCTGGCGGGCAAGCTGCTCCTGCAGCAGCGCCAGCAGTTCGGCGGCGGGTAGGTCCTGCGGTGCGGCGGGCGCTTCGGCCGGGGCGCTCTCACCCGCCACACCGGTTTTTTTGGCCACCGTGCTCCACAGTTTTTTGGCGCCATCGGCCACCTTGGGCGCGTTGCTGATGACATCGCTCCAGGGCACCATTTTCAGTACCGACATCCAGCCAACAGCCATACTTGTTCCTATTCTTGCGTCAATATGCTTGTTTCAAGCCTGAGCGCAGTCTAACGCCGCCGATCGGTGTGGCAGTGTTGTGAGGGAAACTCAAGGGCACAGGCAAAATTGTCGTTTGACCCTGGCACCACTTCGCCAAATACTCGCGCCATAACCAAAACCGCTACCGCTGCCGCTGGCGCGGCGGTAACAGGAGACTGAAGTGAGCGTGCTTTTTTCCGTGGCGGACTCGGTCGCAACGGTCACACTGAATCGGCCGGAGGCGATGAACGCCATTGACGCGGCGACCATGCAGGAAATGGTCGCGCTGTGGGACACCCTGCGCCGTGACGATGCGATTCGGGTGATCATCCTGACGGGCGCGGGCAACCGGGCATTTTGCACCGGGATGGACCTCAAAAACACCATGCCGCCTGACGCCAGTTACGCGCAGGCCGCATTCGCCGGCCAGGGCGACCGGTCGTTTGTCAGTGCACTGGCGATTGACAAGCCCGTCGTCTGTGCCATCAACGGCTATGCGCTGGCCGGCGGGCTGGAGCTGGCCTTGGCCTGCGACATCCGGATCGCGGTGGAATCGGCCAGCTTTGGCCTGCCAGAAGTCAAGATCGGCAGCATACCGGGCGCCGGTGGCACCCAAAGACTGCCACGGATTGTCGGCATGTCCAACGCCATGCACATGCTGCTGACGGCCGAGCGCATCGACAGCGCCGAAGCTCTGCGCATCGGGTTGGTAAGCAAGGTGCTGCCGGCTGACGATTTATTGGACGCTGCCAGGGCAATTGCCGCCAAAATTGCGGCCAATGGCCCACTGGCGGTCCGCGCGGTCAAGCAACTGGTGGTTAGCGGCGCGGACCTGCCCTTGTCGGCGGCTATCGATGCGGAGCGCATGGCCTGGGGCATTTTGCGCAACACCAAGGATCGCATTGAGGGGCGCCTGGCTTTCCAGCAGAAGCGCACGCCAGTGTTTCAGGGCAATTGACAAGCGCGAAGGCGCACACACAGGAGACAACAATGGACGGACGTCGACGGATTTTGCGAAGTGCCATGGCAATGCTGAGCCTGGCCTGCCTGGCAGACTACAGCCTGGCGATTGACCAGGCGCTGGTGGAGGCCGCCAAGAAAGAGGGCGAGGTCAACTGGTACACCTCATTGGTCGTCAATCAGGCCTCGCGGCCAATTGCGGCGGCCTTCGAGAAAGAGTACCCGGGCATCAAGGTTCGCGTGACCAGCGGCACCGCCAATGACCTGCTGCTCAAACTGATGGCTGAAGGCCAGGCCAACTCGATGCGTGGCGACGTGTCACACGGGGGCTCGGCCTTTGGCTCGTTGTTGAAGTCCGGCCAGGTGGCGCAATACGTGCCAGTCGAGTCCAAGCGCTACCCTGAACAGTACAAAGATCCCAGCGGTTTTGGCACCGGGCACTACATCAGCTTTTTGGTGCCCGCGATCAACACCGACCTGGTGAAAGAAAAAGACGAGCCGCGCAGCTGGAACGACCTGCTCGACCCTAAATGGGCCGGCAAAATGGCCTGGACCCAGCAGATGACCCAGGGCGGACCACCCGGCTTCATCGGCGCCACGCTCTCGGCCCAGGGGGCAGACCAGGGCATGGCCTACCTGAAAAAGCTGTCCCAGCAAAAAATCGTCAACGTGCCCGCCAACCAACGCGTGGTGCTGGACCAGGTGATTGCGGGGCAATACCCGCTGGCGCTGTCGACCTTCAGCCACCATTCGGAGCTGAGCCTAAAGAAGGGCGCGCCGGTGAAATGGCTCAAGTTTGAATACGTCACTGGCACGGTGGACCCGATCTTCATGATGAAAGGCGCGCCGCACCCCAATGCGGCTAAGCTGTTCATTGAGTATGTGCTGTCCAAAAAAGGGCAGGAAATCATTCAGGCGGCCGACTACATTCCTGCTGACCCCCAGGTGCCGGCGGCCATTCCCCGGCTCAAACCCGAGACGGGTGGCTTCAAGGCGGTGTTTCTGCCGCTGCAACAGGTCGAAGCTGATCTGCCTAAATGGGTCAAGATCTACGGTGAGTTGTTCAAGTGACCCAAACGCCAGTCTCTAGCCCCCAGGCTGCCTTGGCGCCGCGGCGCGCCAGTGGCAACTGGCGTGCTTCCGGCTGGTCGAGCTGGCTGCCGTCCAGCCTGCTGTCCCTGATTCTGGCGTGTCTGGTCTTGCCACCCATTGGCATACTGATCTTTCGCAGTCTCAAGGGCGAGCGGGGTAGCCCGACCGAAGGGCTGCTGACCCTTGAGAACTATGTGCGGCTGTTCGGCAACCCCAAGCTGTATGAAAGCACGGCCAACTCCCTGGTGTTTGCGGCCTGCGCTACCGTCATCTCGCTGCTGATTGGCGGCATCCTGGCCTGGGTGGTCGAGCGCAGCGACGCCCCGCTCAAAAAACTCGCCTTCTTCACCGCCATCGTGTCGCTGGGCACGCCCTACATTCTTTATGTGGGCGCCTGGCTGTTCTTGCTGGGCAGAGCCGGCCCGATCAACGACATCTACCGTGCGCTGAGTGGCACCAACGATTTGCTGATCAACGTCTATTCCCTGGGCGGGATGATTCTGGTGGAAGGGTTTTTGTGGACGCCGCTGGTGTTTCTGCTGCTGTCCACCACCTTTCGTCGGGCCAACGCTGAAATGGAAGAGGCCGCCCGTATGGCGGGGGCCTCGGTGGCCCAAACGGTGTGGCACATCTCGATGCGACTGGCGTGGCCGGCCATCCTGGGGCTGGGCATGTTTGTGTTCATCCGAAACGTAGAGGCGTTCGATGTACCGGTGTTGATCGGCACGCCTAGCCGCATCAGCCTGTTGACGACCGACGTGTATGTGAGTTTGACGCACAACCCGCCGCAGCTGGGCTATGCCAGCGCTTTCTCGGCCGTGATGCTGCTGTTGGTGGCGGTGCTGCTGTACTTTTATGGCCGACTGTCGCGCCATGCCGACCGCTACGCCAGCGTGACTGGCAAGGGCTTCCGGCCCCGGCCGTTCCGGCTGGGCAAAGGGCGTTGGGTGGGCGGCGCCATCATCGTGCTGAACTTCGCCCTGGTGCTGGTGATTCCGCTGAGCGCCATTCTCTGGAACTCGCTCACCCCCTATGTGCGGTCCTTCAGCCTGGCTGGGCTGGGCGCGCTGTCGCTTGAGCATTACCGGGCGGTGTTTCAGGAGGGCCACTACCTCTCGCTGGCCTTGAATACCGTGATCGCCTCGGCGGGTGCGGCCACTGCCGCCCTGTTGCTGACGGTGGCGGCGGGCTGGCTGTCAGTGCGCCGCTGGCCGGGCAGCCAGTTGCTGGACCAGTTGACCAGCGTGCCCTTGGTGTTTCCTGGCATCGTGTTGGGTACGGCCCTGATTCAGGTGGCCCTCAACGCGCCTGTGCCGCTGTACGGGTCACTGTGGCTGATCATGATCGCGTTCCTGATCCGCTACATGCCCTACGGCATGCGGTATGCCTATGCCGGCGTGATGCAGATTCACCGTGAGCTGGAAGAAGCGGCTGGCGTTGCGGGCGCCACCCAGCCGGGCTTGCTCCGCCGCATCGTGTTGCCCCTGCTGTCGCCGGCCATCATCTCAGGCTGGCTGTTCATCTTTTTGCTGGGTGCCAAAGAGCTGTCGCTGGCCATTTTGCTGGCGGGACCCGATTCACAAACCATGGCGGTGGCCATGTTTGACCAGTGGTCAAACGGCCAAAGCGGCGAGGCATCGGCGCTCGGCATGGTCTGGACCTGTGTCATGACGCTGTTCGCGAGCCTGTTTTATTACGTGAGCGAGCATCAGTCCAACCCGGAAAAATCAACATGAAATCAGGTGACACGCTGGTCGTCCAGGGGCTGTCCAAGCAGTACGCCAGCACCAAACACGGTGTTGGTGCAGGCATCGACCAAATTTCCTTTCGGCTTGAAGGCGGGACCTTTTTCACCCTGTTGGGGCCTAGCGGTTGTGGCAAGACGACCACGCTGCGCTGCATTGCGGGGCTGGAACAGCCCGACCGGGGTGTTATCGAGCTTGGGAGCTTGGCGTTTTTCAATGCCGACACGGGCATCAACCGACCCTTGAATGAGCGCGACATTGGCATGGTGTTTCAGTCCTATGCCATCTGGCCGCACATGTCGGTGTTTGAAAACGTGGCGTTTCCGCTGAAGGTCGCCAAGGACCAGGCCTACTCACGTGACGACATCAAACGCTTGGTGGGCGAGGCGCTCGACACCGTCAACCTGGGCGCTTACGGGGGGCGCTCACCGACCCAGATGTCCGGCGGCCAGCAGCAACGCGTGGCTTTGGCGCGTGCGATCGTCCGTCGCCCCCGCTTGCTGCTGCTCGATGAGCCGCTGAGCAACCTGGACGCCCTGCTGCGTGAGGACATGCGGCGAGAGCTAAAACGCCTGCAGCAGCAACTGGGCGTGACCACGGTATATGTGACCCATGACCAGGCCGAAGCGCTGGAGATGTCGGACACGATTGCAGTCTTGAACCGCGGACGCCTGGTGCAGCTGGGCTCCGCGCAAGCCATCTACCACCGCCCACGCGACGCGTTTGTCGCCGGCTTCATCGGCTCCCCCAATCTGCTCAAGGGCGCACTGGCACACAGCGTCCAGGCCGACGCTCTGGCCGAAGTCCGGCTGGCGGACGGCCGCCTGCTGACGGTGCTGTTCCCCTATGCCGTCGATGGCCCCCAGCCGGTCATGGTCTCGGTGCGACCGGAGATCGTGGCGCTCAACAGCTTGGCCACGCCCTGTCAGCCCGGCATGAACCGCCTCCAGGTGGTGGTTACCGACTGTGCCTTTTTAGGGCACGCCTACCGCTACACCCTGCAAGTGGGGGCCCTGCGCCTGCAGGCCAGCGCTGCCGGCCAGGCACCTCTCGAAGTGGGCGCCGAGGTAGCGGCCGATTTTTCCTTTGAACACAGCTGTGGCCTAGTGGCCGACAGCACAGGTGCCGCCATCGCGAAGGTCGGCCATGATTGACAAACGCGTCGCCGACGTGGCCGAGGCGCTGGCCGACGTCAAAGACGGCTCGGTCATCATGATCGGGGGCTTTGGCGCCGTGGGTCAACCCGATTATTTGATCAATGCCTTGGCCCAGCAGGGCGCTCGCGACCTGACGATCATTGCCAACAACGCCGGTTGGAGCCGGGACACCGGTATTCCACGGCTGATGGACCTGGGCCGCGTTCGCAAAATTGTCTGCAGCTTCCCCAAGGGCTCGCCGGCTTTTGACGAGCTGATGCGGGCCGGGAAAATTGAGCTCGAAATCGTGCCGCAGGGGACCCTGGCCGAGCGAATTCGGGCCGCAGGCGCCGGCATCCCGGCTTTTTTTACGCCAACCGGTGTCGGCACCCAAATGGCAGCCGGCAAGGAAGTCCGCACCTTCAAGGGGCGCGAGTACCTGATGGAAGAGGCCTTGCCAGCCGACGTCGCCTTGGTTGAGGCGTGGCGCGCTGACCGCTGGGCCAATTTAAGCTACCGCGGCAGCGGCCGCAACTTCAACCCGATCATGGCGATGGCCGCCAAACTGACGATTGCACAGGTACACGGCTTTGTGCCATTGGGTGAGATCGCCCCGGATGACGTGGTCACGCCTGGCATTTTTGTCCAGCGGGTGGTGCTGGTCAAACCCGCGCCGGCGGCTGTGGCCGCTGCCGGGGTGGCCTGAGCGTCCCGCCCGTTTCCCACCCAACCAAGGATTCACCGCATGTCAGCCCCTGTTCCGCTCGACCGTATCGCCATGGCCACGCGGCTGGCCCAGGACATTCCCGAAGGCTGGTACGTGAATCTGGGCTTGGGCTTGCCGACCGCGGTCGCCGACAAGGTGCCGCCCTCTCACGAGGTCGTGTTTCATTCCGAAAACGGCATCCTGGGCATGGGGCCTGCGCCCTTGCCTGATGCGGTGGACCCGTGGCTGGTCAACGCCAGCAAGAAGCCGGTGACCCTGCGCAGTGGCGCAGCCCTGTTCCATCAGGCAGACAGCTTTGCCATGATTCGGGGTGGCCACATCGACCTGTGCGTGCTGGGCGCGTTCGAAGTAGCCGGCAACGGCGACCTCGCCAACTGGACCATCAGCTCGGGGGATCGCACCCCGGCGGTTGGTGGGGCGATGGATCTGGCTGCCGGCGCCAAACGCTTGTGGGTGCTGATGGAGCACACCACCAAAGAAGGCGTACCCAGGCTGGTCAAGCAATGTCGCTACCCGCTCACGGCGCAGCGCTGCGTGTCGCGGGTTTATACCAACTGGGCCGTGCTGGACGTGACGCCGAGCGGCTTTCTAGTGCGTGACATGGTGCCCGGCATGACGCTGGCGGCCTTGCAGGCGCTGACCGAAGCGCCGCTGTATCAAGATGCCAGCCCAACCAAGGATTGATCATGAAATTGGCCAGTTATCTTCTCGACGGCAAGCCCGTGTTTGGCGCACTCGCAGGCGATGGCCTGGTGACCCTGAGCGGCCGCCTGCCAACGCCCTGCCTGACCTTGCGTGAGGCGCTCAGTGCGGACCTGCTGGGTGAGATTCGGCAGTACATGGCCAACCGCACCGCTGACGTGGCGGTGGCCGACGTCGTTTTTCTGCCGGTGATCCCAGACCCGACCCAGGTTTTTGCCGCGGGCGTCAACTACCGGGACCATGTGGAAGAAACTGGCCGCAAGGTCCGTACCCTGGACGATGGCCCTTCATTTTTCTTGCGCCTGCGCAGCTCACTGGTGGGTCATCAGCAGCCCGTCATCCGTCCCAAAGTGTCGAACCGGCTCGATTACGAAGGCGAACTTGCGCTGGTGGTTGGGCGCGGCGGGCGTCACATCCCCGAAGACCAGGCGCTGTCCTGCTTAGCCGGCTACACCTGCTTCATGGACGGCAGCGTGCGTGACTACCAAAAGCATTCGGTGTCGATCGGCAAAAACTTTATCTCCTCAGGGCCCTTGGGCCCTTGGCTTGTCACCACCGACGACATCCCTGACCCGGAGCAGCTCTCGCTCACGACCCGCCTCAACGGCGAGACCATGCAGCAGGGGCGGCTGAATCAGCTGATTTTTTCCATCCCTTACCTGGTCTCGTACCTGTCCAGAATAACCCCGCTGCTGCCGGGCGACATCATTGCAACCGGTACCCCGGCGGGAGTCGGGCGGGACCGCAGCCCCGCCGTCTGGATGAAGCCCGGCGACCGCATCGAGGTGGAGATCAGCGGCATTGGCGTGCTCTCCAACCCCATCGTTGCCGAAGACCACGAGGCTTGATTTAAGCCGTCCGTTCAGGGCATAGCCGCCCCATCATCAGGAGTTGTCATCGTGAATCAAGGTCTTTCTCAGGTTGCCGCCGTCGTGGGCGTTGGGCACACCGATTGGCGTGGTGACCATGCCCGCGTGCGCGCCGGGGGCAAACCCCGTGACTCGGTGGGCTATGGCGCTCTGGCTTTCAAGGACGCACTCGCAGACGCCGGGCTCAAGGTGGCCGACATCGACGGCCTGATCGTCGGCCCGACCACCCCTTATGAGCGGGTTGGTGAAGTACTCGGCATTGACGCGCGTTGGGGTGGCCAGGCCGACGCCATGATGGGCGTGATTCAGGCCTGCATGGCCATCAAGTCGGGACTGGCCGAGGTGGTGGCGCTGGTCTACGGCAATGACCAGCGTTCCGGCGCGGTCAACTATGGCGGCGACAACGCCGCCGGCGGCGCCAATTACCTGGCTTACCGCTACCACGCCCCCTGGGGCCTGACCTCTCAAGGTGCGCTCTACGCCTTGATGCTGCGGCGTTATATGGACCAGACCGGATTGACGTCTGCTGAGCTGGCCGAGGTGGCGGTGGCGCAACGCTTGGGCGCCAGCCTCAACCCAAACGCCCTGATGCAAGAGCGGATCACAGTGGCCGACTACCTGGCGTCGCCCTTTGTCTGCGAACCCCTGCACCTGTTTGATTACTGCCTGATCAATGACGGCGGTGTTGCCCTGATCATCACCGAGGCGAGTCGCGCCCGGCAGATCCGCAAAGACCCGGTCGTGATCCATGGGGTCGGTCGTTATGACCTCAACAAGGGTGCCACCAGCCTGACACCACGCCTGACCAATTTCTATCTTCCGGCGCAGCAAAAGGTGGCTGAACAGGTGTTCAACATGGCCGGCGTTGGCCCGGCCGACATGAGCTCGCTGCAGGTCTATGACAGCTTTTCGCCCCACATCCCGCTGGTGCTGGAAGGCTACGGGTACTGCCGGCCCGGCGAGGCGGGTCGCTTCATGACGGAAAGCGGCATTTCACTTGAAAAAGGCTTGCCGATCAACACCAGTGGCGGGCATTTGTCGGAGTCTTATATGCAGGGCTGGAATCACCAGGTCGAAGCGGTGCGACAACTGCGCGGCAACTGCGGTGCGCGACAGGTGCCGAACTGCAACTTCGTCCATTACAGCTCAGATGTCGCCGGCAAGGCTATTTCAATCATCTACGGACACTAGGAGGCGCACATGGCCAATTCAAAAATTGTCATGGGGATTGATGACCTGCCGATGTGGCAAAGCATTGACCGGCAAGGGTTGGAATTGCAGTGCTGCGACGACTGCGCCACGTTCCGCTACCCGCCTGCGCCCCTGTGCCCGACTTGCCTGTCGCTCGCGGCCACCTGGACGCCAGTGGCTGGCACCGGCACGGTCTTGTCCTGGGTTGTGTTCCACAAGAAGTATTTTGACGACCACCTTCCGCCGTACAACTCAGTGGCGGTGCAGTTGCCAGAGGGGCCAATTTTGATCTCACAGTTGCAGGGCCCGCAGCCCGAGGGCAACTGGATTGGCCGTGAGGTGGCGCTCGCTTATGCCGAGCATGCCGGGCGTATGCAACACCATGTGCGCCTGGCGGATACGCCGCTGGGCAGCCAGGGTGCAGATGCCGACCTTAAGAAATCCCATGACGCGTGAGGTGCAGGCTTGCATCGTCGGCGCCTACGAGCACCCGACCCGTGACGCGCCCGACAAATCCCTGGCGCAACTGCAGGCCGAAGTGGCCCTGGGCGCCCTGAACGACGCCGGCCTGAGCAAAGACGATGTCGACGGGTTTTTCTGCGGACCGGACGCACCCGGCACCGGCCCCTTGTCGATCGCCGACTACCTGAATCTACAGCTTCGGCACGTCGATACCACCAACACCAGTGGCTCGTCCTATGTGATCCACGTGGCCCATGCGGCCCAGGCCATCGCGGCGGGCAAGTGCAATGTGGCGCTGATCACGCTGGCGGGGCGGCCCCGCAGCGAAGGCCGCGGCAAGGGTGCCTTGGCCCGCATTGACAACCCGCTACAGCCTGACTTTGCCTGGGAGCATCCCTATGGCATGGCGGTGGTCAATGTCTACGCCATGACCGCCATGCGGCACATGTTTGAATTTGGCACCACCAGTGAGCAGCTAGCCTGGATCAAGGTGGCGGCCTCGCAGCACGCCCAGCACAACCCGCTGGCCATGCTGCGCACACCGGTGACGGTCGAGGAGGTGGTCAATTCACCCCTGGTGGCGGATCCGCTGCACCGGCTCGATTGCTGCGTGGTGACCGATGGCGGTGGCGCCCTGATCGTGACCCGACCCGAGATTGCCCGTAGTCTGAAACGACCCATCGTCAATGTGATCGGTTGCGGCGAGGCCACCCAGGGCCAGGCCGGCGGTTATTTTGACATCACCCAATCAGCCGCCATCCGGTCGGGGCGTAGTGCCTTCACGCAAGCGGGCCTGACACCGGCCGATATTCAGTATGTGTCCTTGTACGACAGCTTCACCATCACGGTCCTGATGCAGCTGGAGGACCTGGGCTTTTGTGCCAAAGGCGCGGGTGGACGTTTTGTGGCAGATGGCAATCTCATTTCTGGCGTTGGGCGGCTGCCGTTCAACACCGACGGCGGCGGCCTGTGCAACAACCACCCTGGCAATCGCGGTGGCATGACCAAAGTAATCGAGGCCGTGCGTCAAGTTCGCGGCGAAGCCCACCCTAAAGTGCAGGTGCCCAACTGCCAGCTGGCCCTGGCCAATGCCATCGGCGGTCAACTGGGCGTGCGGCACGCCAGTGCCACCCTGATTTTGGAGCGAGGTTGACACCATGGCAGAACGCAAGCCCCCCGACCCGGTCAGCGCGCCAGAAACCCAGGCCTTTTGGGATGCCGCTGCTCAAGGCCGTTTTCTGGTTAAAGCGTGCCAGGCCTGCGGCAAGGTGCACTGGTACCCGCGCACGATGTGCCCTTTTTGTGCCAGCCTCGATACCGTTTGGCGTGAGGGGTCCGGGCTGGGCACGATTTACACCTTCAGCATCATGCGTCGCGCGGGCGACCCCTTCGTGATGGCCTATGTCCGGCTGGATGAAGGCCCGCTGATGATGACGAATATTGTCGATGGCGACCCATCGCAGCTCAGGATCGGCGACCCGGTCCGGCTGGTCTGGCGCACCAGTGACAATGGGTTTGCCATACCGTTTTTTCGCCCTATTGGGCCCTCTGATCCGGAGCAGTGATGAGCGCAATGACCCCCATCCCCATGTCGAGCCGGCGCCCGGTCTCGGCACCCCGCAAGCCTTTGCCCGCAGGGGCATGGGATTCGCATGCCCATGTCTTCGGTCCGTTTGAGCAGTTTCCGATTCTGGAGCCCCGGCGCTACAACCCGCCTTTGGCGCCGGTCGCTGATTACCTGACGATGCTCGATACCGTGGGCTTTGCGCGCGGTGTGTTGGTGCACTCCTCGGCCAGCGGGTATGACAATTCGGTCACGATGGACGCCGTCACACAGGCTGCAGGCCGGGTGGTCGGGGTGGCGGTGGTGCAGCCCAGCATCGACGACCAAACACTGGAAAAAATGCACCTTCAGGGTTTCCGTGGCGTGCGCTTCACCATCAACGGCCCACGGTCACAACAGTTCACCGGGTCCTTGGACTTCAATGATCTGCGCGCCTTTGCGCCCAGGCTCAAAGCCTTGGGCTGGCATGCCCAGATCTGGGCCAAGTGTGACTACCTGGTGGAGCAGGCGCGGGAGCTCGCAGGGTATGACCTGCCGGTCATCATCGACCACATGGGCTATTTCGACCCCGAGCGCGGCTTGCAGGACAGCACCTTTCAGTCTTTCTTGAGCATGCTGGGCGATGGTGATTTTTGGGTCAAGAGCACGCCGGTCCGCTTGACCAAGACCGACCCGACCTTTGAATCGATTCGGCCATTTCACGATGCCTTGCTGGCGCGGGCGCCAGATCGGATCCTCTTCGGCAGCGATTGGCCTTACATCAGCCTGGATGCCCAGCCGCCCAACCCCGGCGGGTTGATTGACCTGTTTGACGCCTGGACCCCGGATGAGGCGATTCGGCAGCGGGTGTTTGTCGACAACCCTGCGCACTGCTACTTGCGCCAGAGGGCCTGAACCGCGAGCGCCAGACGGGGCGGATCAACGTCGCCTCAATGTTCCTGGGCGGGCAGGCTGTGCCCAGCCTCCTGGACGATCCAATCGCGGAACCTTGCCACTTGCGGGCTGGTCTCGGCTTTTCGTGCATAGACGATACAAAAGGCACTGCCGTCGGCATAGGCCAGATCAAACGGCATGACCAATCGGCCGGAGGCCAGATGGTCGCCCACTAGGCCTTTCATGGCCAGGGCCACGCCCATGCCCTCAAGCGCGCCTTCATAGGCTACCGACGATGACTCAAACTGCACACCGCTGCCGGGGTCGATATCGGTCAGGCCGGCAGCTGACAGCCAGAGTGGCCAGTCCTTGGGCCTGGCCGAGGAGTGCAGCAAGACATGGTGCCGCAGATCAGACGGCTCACTCAGCGGCGGTCCCTGCGCCAACAGACGTGGGCTACAGACGGGGACTAACTCGACATCAAACAGGCGGTGTGCCACCACGTCAGCCGAGCTCCGCAAGATCCGGATGCCGACATCGAACTCGGTGGTCAGCTTCAGCGGGATGGGCACCACGGTCGTCAGGCGGTAGTCGTCCTGGGGATGCTGGCTCTTGAACGACGCCAGCCGTGGAATCAGCCACCGCAGGGCGAAGGTGAGTGGTGCAGAAATACGCAGCGGCGCCTGCTGCCTGGAGGCCAGCAAATGCCGCGTGGCATCCTGAATGGCTGAAAATGCCCCAGAGATGGAGTTGGCGTACTCAACCCCGGCCACCGTGAGCTTGACCTCGCGGTTGGTGCGCTCAAACAAGGGGAAACCGATAAATTCCTCCAGCGTCGCAATCTGCCTGCTGATGGCGCCCGGTGTCACGAACAGTTCCGTGGCCGCGCGGGTAAAGCTGGTGTGACGAGCGGCCGCTTCAAATGCACGCAGGGCTCCCAGCGGAGGAAGTCTAAGGGGCATTGGTTGACAGGTCTCGCTAAGAAGAAGGAGGTTGCAGACGACTCAACAGCCCATGAGAAAAGGTGGCTTGACCGCAGGGCGTTGGTGCCCGAGCATCTTACCCCTAACGGAGACAAATTATGAATGGCGCGGAGAGCTTGGTGAAGACGCTGGTGGCGGGCGGCGTGGAGGTGTGCTTTGCCAACCCAGGCACCTCCGAAATGCATTTTGTGGCCGCCCTCGACAAAGTGCCCGGCATTCGCTGCGTGCTGTGTTTGTTTGAAGGGGTGGCCACGGGCGCAGCCGATGGCTACGCTCGCATGGCCGACAAACCCGCCGCCACCCTGCTGCACCTGGGCCCTGGCCTGGCCAACGGCCTGGCCAATTTGCACAATGCGCGGCGTGCCCGTACCCCCATCGTCAACATTGTGGGTGATCACGCCACCTACCATCTGCAATACGACTCGCCGTTGACGTCCGACATCGAGGCCCTGGCGCGGCCCATGTCGTCATGGGTCAGAACTTCCAAAGACGCCCGTATGGTGGGCGCGGATGCGGCTGACGCTATCAGCGTGGCCAAATCGGCTAAAGGCGAGATTGCTACCCTGATTTTGCCTGCCAATACCGCCTGGACCGAGGGAGGCGTGGTGGCGGTGGTCCCGCCACCGATGGCGGCCAAGCCGGTGCCTGATGAAGTCATCCGCGAGGTGGCCGAGGCATTGCAGGCGGGCAGCGCCATGCTGCTGGTCGGGGGTAAGGCCTTGCGCCACCGGGCCTTGCAACTGGCGGCGGCGATTGGCCTCAAGACGGGTCAACAGGTGATGGCGATTAGCCGCAACCCCCGCATTGAACGTGGCGCCGGCCGGGTGACGATCGACCGGATTCCCAACCCGGTTGAAAAATCAATCGATAGGTTCAATGCGCTGCGCACCCTGATCCTGGTCGATGAAGATGCCCCGGTGGCATTTTTCGCGCATCCTGGCAAGCCGGGCAAGCTCACTTCGGCCACCTGCAACATCCTGACCTTGGCGGCCGCGAGCGATGACATCGTAGGTGCGCTGGAAGCGCTGGCCGAGCGCTTGGGCGCCCGGGTCAGCGATGTACCCCGGCAGGCGTTGACTCGACCGGACATCCCCACCGGCGCCCTGAATCTGGAGAATATTGGCCGGGCGCTGGGTGCGCTGCTGCCAGAGCATGCCATCGTGTGCGACGAGTCCATCACCAGCGGGCGCACCTTTTTTGCCTCGACCCAGGGTGCGCCCCCGCACGATTGGCTGCAATTGACCGGTGGTGCCATTGGTCTCGGCATGCCGATGGCGGTTGGCGCCGCGGTCGCCTGCCCGACGCGCAAGGTGATCAATTTGCAGGCGGACGGCAGCGGCATGTACACCTTGCAGGCACTTTGGACCCAGGCGCGCGAAAAGCTGAATGTCTTGACTGTGATCTGGGCCAACCGCTCCTACAAAATCCTGCACAATGAATTTTCCAATGTCGGTGCTGGCCAGCCGGGGGACAAGGCCAGCAGCATGCTGAGCCTGGACAATCCGGCGCTGGACTGGGTCAGCCTGGCCAAGGGCATGGGCGTCGAGGGCGTGCGTGTGACCACGATGGCCGAACTGACAAGTGCCTTGCAGGCGGGCGTGCAACAGACCGGCCCTTTCTTGATCGAGGTCAGTCTGTAGATGAAGCTCTATTGGTCGAGCCGCTCTCCTTTTGCACGCAAGGTGATGCTGGCGGCCCATGAGCTGGGCCTGGCGCAGCAGATCGCGTTGGTTCCCACCACCGTGAGTGTGCTGCAAGCCAATCCGGTGCTGGCCCAACTCAACCCGCTGGGGCAAGTGCCCACCCTGGTCCTTGACAGCGGCCTGGTCATACCCGACTCGCTGTTGATCTGTGAGTATCTGGACAGCATTGCGTCGAAGCCGGGCCTGATTCCGCCGGGCCCCGTGCGGCGCTATGAAGCGCTGGCCCGCCATGCGATGGGGCAGGGCATGATGGAAACCCTGGTTAAGTTGTTCGGTGAACGAAAACGGTTGGATGACCCCTTGCAGCCCACTTATGTGGCCGCCTTCGGGCAAAAATTTCATCGGGCGGTCACGGCGATGAACGCCGTCTGTGGCGACCGAGCCGGCCAGGCGGTCGACATCGGCGACCTGGCGTTGGCCTGTGCGCTGGCTTATGCAGATTTCCGCTTTCCAGAGCTCAGTTGGCGCACCGGCCAGCCCGCCTTGAACGACTGGTACGCGTCCTTCGCGCAGCGTGCATCCATGCGCGCGACAGAGTTTGTCGTGCCTGTCTAACCCGTCGCCGCCATGCCCTGGATCGATGTCAATGGGGTGTCCCTGCGCTACGAGGTGTCGGGACGCGGTCAGCAAGACCTGGTGCTGCTGCACGAAATGGGCGGTTGTTTGGAGAGCTGGGACCGGGTGGTCCCGCACCTGACCCAGCAGTTCCGGGTGATTCGTTTTGACATGCGCGGCGCCGGCATGTCTGAAAAGAAGCCGACGCCGTTGGCCATGGCGGACCTGGCCGACGATGTGTCTGGTCTGCTGACGCACTTGGGGGTCAGTGGTCCGGTGGCGCTGGCGGGTTGTGCCGTTGGTGCTGCATTAGCCCTGTATGTGGCGGCGCGCCTGCCGCAGCGGGTGAGCGGTGTTGTGGCCATGGCGCCGGCCACCGGGCTGGCGCCAGACAAAAAACCCGAGGTGCTGGCGCTGGCGGCGCGCTTTGAAAACGAAGGCCTGCGCGATCGCATCGTGCAGCGGTTCCCGCAGTCTTACCCGCCCCATTATTTTGAAGACTCGGCCGAACGCCTGCAGGTGCTGGGGCGGCTACTCAGCAGCGACCCGCGTGCCTATGCCGCGATGTACCGCATGCTGTGTGCCTTGGACATGCAGGCCGATTTGCCGCGTATCGGCTGCCCGGTGCTGGTGCTGGCCGGGCAGCACGACACCACCCGGCCGCCCGCGAGCGTGGTCAAAGTGGCAGAGCTCATTCCAAACGCCCGGTTTCAGGTGATTGACAGCGGCCACGTGATGCCGATCCTGACGCCGGTAGCGGTGGCGCAGGCGATTCTGGGTTTCCTGTCAGGGCCGCTGCCTAGCGGTCGCGCCACAGCGCACTGCCCGGCACAAACAGCGCATCAATATCGGGTGCGCGGCGGATAAAGCCCTGCTCCAGAAGATAGCGCGACAGCGTCGTGATGTTGCGGCGGTTCAGCTCGGTCAGGCCGTGCTGGTAGGGGTCAGGTCCGCCCGGGGACGAGAAGTGATCCCACGCCCGATCGGAAAACGGCAGCAGGCTGGTGCTCAGGCGCCGCTTCAAAGCCGTCTGCTTGGTCTGGACGTAATGCTCAAACACCCGCTGGCTGGTCTGCGGATCACCGGCGATGCGGGCATGCAGCACCACTGTGTGCATGATGGGGAACAAGCCGGTGGTGCTGAAATACCGCCGCTCGATGGCCTCCGTGTCCGGGGCCAGAAAGCGCAGCCGGCGCTGGTCGGGTGGCAGTTGCTGGTCTCGCGGTCGGCCGGCCATGAGCGCATCGATCTTGCCATCCAGCAGCAGGGTCTCCAGGTCGTCGGTGGTGGCGGTGGCGCGTACGCCTCCTGGTGCCGCAAACCTGGGGTTGCCCCCGGTGACCCAATCGATGCTTTTGCAGTCCAGGCCGACGTCATCCGACAAGTGGCCGCGCGTCCACACCGCCGTGGTCATGGCGAAATCGGACACGCCGACCCGGCAGCCGGCCAAATCGCGCAGATCGTGCAGCGCGCTGCCCACAGGCACAAATACCGAGGCGTTGCGGAAGGCGCGGCTCGGAAACACGGGGATCGCGGTCAGGCGATCATCACCGCGGTCTTTGAGCATGATGTAGTTGGCCAGCGAGTACTCTGCCACGTCAAAGGCGTCGCCGCTGAGCACGCGCCGGCTGAGTTCGCCCAGGGCTGTGATTGTGTAACGCAAACGCGGCGTCGCCTCGTGAGGGGTGCCAAAGCCCAAGGTGTGTTCGTAGTCGCCGCCGCAGACCTCAATGTCCTGTGTCATGGTGTGTACTGCTTCAAACTTGGGTTCGGCTGATCAGCGTCTGGCCGTCGTTGGCGTCGCGCCATTGGCCGGCGATCAACAGTTGAACTTTGGGGTACATCGGTGTTCCTGTGTGCTGCATTGGGCTGCGTTAGATCACGCCATGGTCGCGCAGGGTGTCAATCTCGTCCTGGGTCAGCCGCCCGACGCGCCGCAGCACCTCGTCAGAATCCGCGCCGACCGAGGGCGCTTCGCGCGAGATGGTCATCGGCTGCCGCTCGAACTGCTGGGGAAAGCCTTTGACGACGGCGCCCTGGGGCGACGTTTGCAAAGCCTGGTCCCAGACCCGTCCCTGTTGCTGCCACACCTGGGCACCGCTCAGAACAGCGGCTGCCGCAATGTCGTGCGCCAGCAAGTCCTCGACAGCGGCGCCGGCCGGTCGGGAGGTGATCCAATCGCGCAGCCCCGCCTCCAGCGCTGCGACTGCAACCGCCGGCGCTCGGGCATCGACCAGTTGGGCCAAGGCGACGCGTTGGCCCGCTTCGACCGTCACGGCCACCCACGTGCCGTCTTGGGCGGGAAAGCAGGCCTGAATCAGGTTGGGCGCCTGGGCGTTGCCCTCACGCCCGGGCGCCACTCCGTCGCTGGCGGCAACAAAGGCCTCGCCAGATAGAAAGCTGGTGAGCTCGCGCTGTGACATATCCAGGTGCGCGCCACCCTGACCGTTCTGGCGCGCGTGCCAGGCCGTGACCACCATCGACGAGGCAAACAGCCCAACCACCTGGTCGGGGTAGTTGAGATCCACGCCGGTGATGGCGGGCACATCGCCCGCATAACCGGTGGTCCAGGCCAGCCCTGCCACGGCTTCCAGGGTCGAACCGTAGGAGACATACAGTGCGTCCGGACCGGTCTCTCCCTGGCTCGAGATCGACGCCAGAATGATGTTGGGGTTGACAGCCTTGAGTGCGGGGTAGTCCAGCCCGAGCTTTTGCATGACACCGCGCCGGAAGTTCTCCACCACCACGTCGCTGTTGGCGACCAGGCGCAAAAAAGTGGCTCTGCCCAAGGCTTGTTTCAGATCCAGGCTCAGGCCCAATTTGTTCCGGTTTGTCGCCTTGAAAAAGGGCGGCAGGTCGTCCGGGGCATCTGCGGGTTTGTCGGACAGCCAGCGGCGAAACGGATCTCGGTACGAGGCAGACTCGATCTTGATGACCTCGGCGCCAAAATCTGCCAGGCAGGCTGCCGTTGCGGCGCCCGCGGTGATGATGCCCAGGTCGAGCACCCGGCAACCCGCCAGCGCGTTCATGCCCGTGGCTCCGGCGCAGGGCTCGACGCAGGGGCGCCTGCGCTGGCGGCTGGGAAGGCCTGTCCGCTCCAGAGGACGGGCAGGCGTGGCATCAGCAGTGGCGCTTGCGGCGCGTTGGCCTGCCGGGAAAAGAAAGACCGTGCCCGGTTTTGGGGGTCGTCCTCCAGCTCGATCGGGCTCCATACCGGCCCCAGCGGCAAGCGTTTGGCCAACGCCAAGGCTTTCAACTCTTGCCGTGTGTAGCGCAAGAAGACGCCCTCGACAATGCTCGCCACCGTGCGGGCGTCCCGCCGCCGTTCGGCCCGGTCGTTGAAGCGTACCTCCGACAGCCGGGGGTCATTGACGAAGTCGCGCAAGACTGGCCAATCCGCTTCCAGAAAAACCAGCGCAATCCACCCGTCGGCGCAGCGCACGACTTGCCATTCGGCGTCGCGGCCCAACCGTGCCCGACCGGCGGCGGACCAGGATGCCATGGCCACGACCTTCCAGTTCAGCCAGACCGCCACATCGGCCAGCGTCACCCGGACCACCTCGGCAGCAGCCCCCGGCTGGCGTGCGCACAGGGCGGCTACCGAGCCAGAGTAGGCGGCGAGCCCGCAGGCGTAAGCCAGTTGGTGGCCGCCCATGCGCAAGGGTTCGCGGTCCGGGTCGCCCACCAGGTCGAGCAGGCCACTCAGCGCCATCACGGTGAACTCCGTGGCAGCGCAGGCACTGGCGTCGCTGGTGACTGGAAACATGGACAGGACAGTGCGGATGCTGGTCTGGGCCAAGCCCTCCAACTGAACGAGCGCCTGGGCGTCACACAGCACGACATCGGGTGCTGCGCCCAAGGCCATGAGTGCTGAGACGGCGTTGCGGTCAGGCCCGAACGCCTGGTAAGTCTTGCCCTGATCGAGAAAAGTGGACAAAGCGTTCGACGAGCCGATACGCGGCTCGACCGCTTGCACCGGATCGTCGTCGCGCGAGCCCAGTTTGACGACGCTGGCGCCCAGGCCCGCCGCGATGCGCCCGGCGAATGAAATGGCCAGTCGCAGTGACAGGGGGCAAGTGGCCGAGGGATACTCCGCAATTCGAATGCCGTGTAGGGGACCGCTCATGTCACGTGGTGTGGTCGAATAAGGGCTGTTGGGCGTCGGCGTGAGGACGGACTTGCATGGCAACGGATGTTCCATGACCACCACGGCCTTGGCAAACCATCATTTCTCATCCTCTATTGAGATGGAGGCAAGGCGCCCTTGAAAGACCGGTTGGCCATGACAAAGTTTTTGAAATCGATTGCACTGCTGTTGTTCTGGCCGATGCTGGCCACATCACAGCCGCTTCGCTTTGGCCTGTTCGGCGACACACCCTACAGCGCCTGGGAACGCGCGCAGTTGCCGGGGCTGATGGCCGACATGGCCGCGGCAGACCCGGCCTTTGTGGTCCATGCGGGTGATTTCAAGAGCGGGGCGGACGCTTGCAGCGACGCCCTGTTCCAGGATCGGCTGGCCTTGTTCCAGGCCTCGCGTGTGCCGCTGGTCTACGTACCCGGTGACAACGACTGGACCGATTGCCACCGCCGCAGCAATGGCGCCCATGACCCGTTGGAGCGGCTCGACCGGCTGCGGGCGCTGTTCTTTGCTGGCGACCAGGCACTGGGGCAAACGCCTATGGCCCTGTTGCGCCAAAGCGCCGAGCCGGCTTTTGCCGTGTATCGCGAGAACGTGCGCTGGGAGGCGGGTGGCGCGCTCTTCGTGACGCTGAACCTGCCCGGCAGCGACAACAACTTTCACGGCGTGCCCGGGCAGACCGGCCCGGTGCCCGAGTTTGTGGCGCGCAGCGCGGCCAACCAGGCCTGGCTGGCGCAGGCCTTTGCCCACGCCCGGGACAAGCGACTGGCGGGCGTGCTGATCGTGATCCAGGCCAACCCGGGCTTCGAGGCGGCCCGCGCTGGCCGGCCCCAGCCCGGTTACGACGCCTTTTTGGCCCAATTGCGGCAAGAAACCCGGCTGTTTGCCAAACCGGTGGTGCTGGTGCACGGCGACACCCACCGCCAGCACATCGACCAGCCCCTGACAGACCCGGCCAGCGGCGAGCGCTTAGCCAACTTCACCCGTGTTGAGACCTTTGGCTGGCCGTTTTTTGGCTGGGTGCTGGGGACTGCGGATGCGAGCGACCCGCAGGTTTTCCGTTTTGCTGCCAAGCCCTGGCAGGCGGCTGCCCCCGAGCGCTAGGCGCCGGGGCGCCGGTTCACCAGCAGGATGCCGCCGGCCACCATCGCCAGCGCGGCCAACAGGTTCAGCGTGACGGGCTCACCCAGCCACCAGGCACCGAACAACAGGGCGAACAGAGGCGTCAAAAAGACGAATGACGAGATGCGTGTGGCCGGGTAACGGCCCAGCATCCACATCCAGGCCAGGTAGCTGGCAAACGCACCGATGGCGGTTTGCACCGTCATGGACACCCATACAAAGCCGCTCCAGGACCAGACCCAGGCCTCGCTCAGGGCCAGTGAGAGCAGCGGCAAAACCAGTGCGCTCACGCTGACCTGGTAAAACAGCAGTCGCTCGGCCGATATGTGCGTCAGCCGTGAGCTGCGGATCACCACCGTGGTCAGGCCCCAGAACATGCCGCCTGCCAAGGCCAGCAGGTCGCCCTGCCACTGCTTGGGCGGGCTGTTGCCACCCAGGCCATCGCTGAACGCCAGCAGCACCGCCGCAAAAGCCAGCACCAGCCCCAGCCATTGGCTGCGATTCAGGTGCTCGCTCTTGACGCGCAGCGGCAGCAGCAGCGAGACCCAGAAGGGCGCGGTGTAGGCAAAAATGGTGGCACGCGAGGCGCTGGTGTAGAGCAGGCTGGCAAAGATGCTGGCAAATTCCAGCGAAAACAGCACACCGGCCAGCAGGCCGACCGCCAGTGTGCCGTCGCGCGTGAACAGCGCAATGCCGCGCCAGCGGCACCACAGCCACAGCAGCCCTGTGGCGCCGACAAAGCGCAGGCTGGCCTGAAAAATGGGTGCTAGCTCGGGGATGGTGGCCTTCACCAGCACTTGCTGAAAGCCCCAGAACACGCAACAGGCCAGCAGCAGGCCCAGGGCCAAGCCGTCCAGGCGGGTCTTGCGCTCAGGCATAGCCTCAGGCCCGCTCAGAGCGGGTGTTCGGTGTAGAACTTGCCGCCGTGAAACAGCAGAGGCGAGGCACCCGTGCGCTGGGTGCAGCGCTCTACCTCGCCGACAAAGATCACGTGGTCACCCTCTTCGTAGCGGCTGCGGTTGAAGCACTCAAAAGTAGCCGCCGCACCGGCCAACAGCGGCGCACCGGCCACGCCGTCAACAAAGTCCACGCCGGCAAAACGGTCGGCGTCTCGGCTGGCAAAACGCAAGGCCAAGGCCTGTTGGTCGGCACCCAGGATGTTGATGGCGTAATGCGAGCCGGTGCTGAAGGCGTGCATGGACGTGGCAGAACGCGCCAGGCTCCACAGCACCAGAGGTGGCGCCAGCGACACCGAATTGAAGGAATTGGCGGTAAGACCGACCAGCTCGCCCGTGCTGCTGCGCGCCGTGACGATGGTGACGCCGGTGGCAAACATGCCCAAGGCAGCCCGGAACTCGGCCTTGGAAAAATTGGGTTCGCGGGCCTTGAGGCTGGCATCTGGCAAATACATGGGCTGAATTTACCTGAGTTTGACCAAAGCCGCAGTCGCCGGGGCTACTGCAGCCCCCACACCGCGTGTGCTACCGTGAGGCCTTTCCCACTCTGACCCTGCCCGCCATGTCTGCCCATCTGACCATCGACTTTGTGTCCGACATTTCTTGCCCCTGGTGCGCCATCGGCTTGAGCGCGCTGGAGCAGGCCCTGGACCGCCTGAGCCCTGAGCTCAGTGCCGAGTTGCATGTGCAGCCTTTTGAGCTCAACCCGGCCATGCCAGCTGGCGGCCAGGACATCACCGAGCATCTGACGCAAAAATACGGCTCCACGGCGCAGCAGCAGACCGCGATTCGCGACACTATTCGCCAGCGCGGCGCCGAGGTGGGCTTTACCTTTCGCCAGCAGGGGCGAGACCGCATTTACAACACCTTTGACGCGCATCGCCTGCTGCATTGGGCCGACCTCGAGGGCGAACCTGGTCAGCAGCTGGCGCTGAAAAAAGCCTTGCTGCAAGCCTATTTCACCGATGGCCAGAGCCCGGAGGCGCATGCCGTGCTGGTAGCAGCGGCGGCTGGGGTGGGGCTGGATGCGCGCCGCGCCCAGGCGGTGTTGGCCGGTGATGAGTATGCCGACGAGGTGCGCGAGCGCGAACAAATGTTTGCCCGGGCTGGCATCCAGTCGGTGCCGGCCATCATCATCAACCGGCAGCATCTGATCTCGGGCGGGCAGCCGGTGGCGGTGTTTGAGCAGGCGCTGCGCCAGATTGCCGCGGGCGCCTGAGGCATCAAGCCGGGGGTGATTCAGGCGGTGACGGCTTGGCCATCACCGCCACAAATGCCGGGCTGTCCAGCTGGGTCTGCAGCCAACGTTGCAAGGCTGGCATCGGCTGGGCCTGAAACCACTCGGGCTGCACCAGGGCAAATTGCCGCACAAAGGGCAGCAGCGCCGCGTCGGCCAGGCCCGGGCGCGCACCCGCCAGCCAGGGCTGGTGGCTTAGCGTTTGCGCCAGCGGTTCAATCAAGGCGTCCATCGCTTGGGCGCGGTGCGCTGCCTGCGACAGCATGGGGTGACGTTGCGCGTACTTGTAGCGGTCGAGCAGGGGCTTGAAGTCCTCGTCATTGCGCTGCACCCACCGCTCGCCCTGTCGGTCATGCCGGCCCAGCCAGTCCTGCGGGTCATGTTGCGCCAGGGCCCAAAGCATGATGTCCAGGCTGTGCAGCAGCAGCTGGCCGCCCGGCAATTGCAGCACCGGCACCGTGGCGGCAGGTGAAATGGTCAGCAGCTCTGCCGGCTTGTTGCGCAAGGCCACCTCCCGCAGCGCCACCGCCACGCCGGCGTAGTGCAGCGCCAGGCGCGCCCGAATCGCGTAAGGGCAACGCCGGAACGAGAACAGCAGGGGTAGAGGTGGGGCTGTCACGCGCCATCAGCGGGGCCAAACCCGCTGCACACTGATTAGTCGGCGGCCCGGCTTTCGGACTGTTTCCAGGTGTAGGCCAGCACCAAGCCCACATTCAAGCCGCTGTTGCGCTGGACCAGTGGGCTGCTCTGGTTGGCGGCGCCGGCCAGGCTGTCAGCGCGGCCGAAGGCAATCAGCCGCAGATCTGGCCCAAGACGGCGTGACACCGTGCCCGACAGGCGCCAGGCAATCAGCCCACCCTGCGCGGCATAAACGGGCCGGCTGGCCGTGGCCTCGCTCGCGCTGACCCCGTAAAAGGTGTCGGCCAGGCGCTGATCCCCCAACAAGGCACTGATGCTGGTGCTGTAAGACCAGCCCTGGGGCTCGCGGTGTGAAAAGCTTATTTCTGGCTCAAGGGTGAGGCCACGTTGAGTCAGGTTGTTGCTGAGGTCAAACGCGCCGCGCAGGGGCAGCTCTACCTGCCAGCGGCTCGGGCCCGCGTCCGGGGTGAGGTTCCACTTCAGGCGCGGCCCGAACTCCACCAGGGTGCCCAGGTCGGCCATGCCGCGGCGGACCTCAGTCTCGCTGGCCTTGGAGCCCAGTGAGCCTGAAAAACCGATGTCCACTTCGAAAGTAGGCGTTTTCATGGCCCGGATGCCGGCACTGCCCCGATCCACCCGCAGGAATTCACCGCGGTAGACCAGATAGGGCAGCACCAGCGCCTGCTGGGTTCGCTCCGCCGCGCCGGGGTAGGCGGGTTGCGACACGCCCACGCCCACAGCGCCCAATTCCCAGAGCGGCAGACCGCCGCTTTGTTGGGCTTGCGCAGGCACGGCCAGGCAAGCCGATGCCGCGGCACTTGCCAGCCAGCGGGTGAGAGGGGGACGACGCATCAACGAACTCCTAGCTTGTTAGATGGCGCTGATTATGCGGTGGGCGTGGCCTGCATGCCAGACCTGCGAAATGTCAATGCCATGACGCGCTGCCAACTTACAGTTCCGGTCATGCTGAACACATTGAAACAAACAGGACACACGGTTGGACGCGAGCTCAGCCGGGCATGGGACAACTTGGCGGAGGGCTGGCGCGAGCTGCTGAGCCGCAGCGGCCACGCATTGACCCAGTTTCGCCACCATCAGGACGACAGCACGGTGCAACTGGCGCCAGGCGCCTTTCCACGCTGGAGCCTGTTGGCGGGCGAGCTGGAGGAGACGCCAAAGCATGTGGTGGTGCGGCTTGAGCTGCCCGGCATGGATCTGGATGACTGCAGGGTGACGGTCGAGGGCAATACCTTGCGGGTGAGTGGCGAGAAACGGTTTGAGCGGGATACCGACCACAGCACTTACCACGTCATGGAGCGGGCTTATGGCGCCTTTGAGCGCGTCATCCCGTTGCCACGCCATGTCAATCCGGATCAGGCCGAGGCCAGCTACAAAAACGGGGTTCTGACCGTGCGCCTGGCCAAACTTGGCGGCGAACGGGGCCGTTTGATCCAGGTGTCCTGATGCCGCAGGTGCCCGTGGCGGGCTGGCCCGGGCTGGCGCCGTCGCAGCTGTTGCAGGCCTGTGACTTGGCGCAATTCGAGTTTCAAACCACGGCCGAGCTGCAGGGCCTGGACGCGCTGATCGGGCAGGCGCGCGCCACCGAGGCGGTGCGCTTTGGCGTGGGGATCCGGCAGGAGGGCTTCAACCTGTTTGTGCTGGGCCCGGCCGGCATGGGCAAGCGCAGCCTGGTGCGCCAGCTGCTAGCCCAGCACGCGCCAGACGAGCGCGGCTTGGCGGACTGGTGCTACCTGAACAATTTCAGCCAGCCGCACAAGCCCCAGGCGGTGCGGCTGCCCTCGGGCCGCGGCGTGGCGCTGCGACACGAGCTGGCGCAGCTGGTGGACTACCTGCGCGGCGCGATTCCGGCCCTGTTCGAGGGCGATGAGTACCGCGCCAAGACCGATGCCATTCAGGATGAGTTCAACCAACGGCAGGAAGCCGCGTTCACGGCGCTGGGCCACGAGGCCGAGCAGCGCCAGGTGCTGCTGCTGCGCACCCCCAGCGGCTTTGTCTTTGCACCGGCGCGGGGTCCGGACGCGCTGTCCCCCGAGGACTACGCGCGGCTGCCGCAGGCTGAGAAGGACCGGCTTGCCGCCAGTATTGCTGAGTTGCAACAACGGCTGGAGGCGCTGCTGAACCAGGTACCGCAGTGGTGGAAGCAGCGCAGCGAGCGCATCCGGCAAGTCAACCAAGACACCACGCTGCAGGCGGTGCGCCATGTGCTGGACGAGTTACGCAGCCGCTTCAGTGACCTGCCGGAGGTCCTGGCCTACTTAGAGGTGGTGCAGCAGGACATGATCGACCACGCCGATGATTTCCGCAAACCCGAAGACAGTGCCAGCTTCGCCGGCCTCAAGCTGGTGGCGCGGGAGAGCTTTCACCGCTACCAGGTCAATGTGCTGGTCAGCAACGGCAAGCCCACCGGCGCCCCGATCGTAACCGAGGACAACCCCACCTACAGCAATCTGGTCGGGCGTGTTGAGCATGTGGCGCAGCTCGGTGCACTGGTGACGGATTTCACCCTGATCAAACCCGGCGCCCTGCACCGCGCCAATGGTGGCTACTTGCTGCTGGACGCGCGCAAGGTGCTGATGCAGCCCTTTGCCTGGGACGGCTTGAAGCGGGCGCTGCAGGCGCGCGAGATTCGCATCGAGTCCGTGGGCCAGCTGGTGAGCCTGGTCAGCACCGTGTCGCTGGAGCCGGAGCCGATACCGCTGGACGTCAAGATCATTCTGTTTGGTGACCGCTTTCTGTACTACCTGCTGCAGCACCACGACCCCGAGTTTGGCGAGCTGTTCAAGGTGGCAGCTGATTTTGAAGACCGCATCGAGCGCAACCCGCAAAACCACCTGCTGTATGCGCGCTTGCTGGCCACGCTGGCCAGCCGCGACCAGCTGCTGCCGCTGGACCGCAGTGCGGTGGGCCGGGTGATCGACCACAGCGCTCGCCTGACCGGCGACGGCCAGCGCCTGTCCACCCACATGCGCAGCGTGGCCGACCTGCTGCGCGAGGCCGACTACTGGGGCCGGCAGGCTGGCCGCAGCGCCCTGAGTGCGGCCGATGTGCAGCAGGCGATCGACACCCGCATCCGGCGCCATGACCGGCTGCGCGACCGGCTGCAGGAGGCGGTGCTGCGCGGCACGCTGATGATTGCCACACAGGGCGCGGTGGTGGGGCAGATCAACGGCCTGTCGGTGCTGGACCTGGGTGATTTCGCCTTTGCCCAGCCCACCCGCATCACCGCCACCAGCCGGCTGGGCGAGGGCGAGCTGCTCAATATCGAGCGCGAGGTCAAGCTGTCGGGCCCGATCCACTCCAAGGGGGTGTTGATCTTGGCCGGCTTCCTGGCCGAACGCTACGCCCGCAACCAGCCACTGGCACTGTCGGTGAGCCTGGTGTTTGAGCAATCTTATGGTCTGGTTGAGGGCGACAGCGCGTCGCTGGCCGAGCTGTGCGCGCTGCTGTCCAACTTGGCGCAGGCGCCCATTGCCCAGGGGTTGGCGGTGACCGGCTCGGTCAACCAGCTCGGCCAGGTGCAGCCGATTGGTGCCGTCAACGAGAAGATCGAGGGCTTTTTTGACATCTGCCGCGCGCGCGGGCTCGACGGGCACCAGGCGGTGCTGATCCCGGCCGCCAACATCGATCACCTGATGCTGCGCGCCGATGTGGTGGCGGCGGTCGCGGCTGGCCAGTTTGCCATTCATGCGGTGCCCCACGTGGACGAAGCCATGGCGCTGCTGACCGGCCTGCCCGCGGGTGCGGCCCAGCCGGACGGCAGCTTTGCCGAACCTGGCATCAACCAGCGGGTGGCGGCGCGGCTGGCCGAACTGACCGCGCTGCGGCAAAGCTTTGCCCGCCCGGCGGCTAACAAGGCGGCGGCCGAGCCGGACGTCACATCTTGAGGACGCGCCGCCCATGAGCCTGCCGCCGCCGGTGTCGGCCAGCCTGCTGCTGACCGACCTGTACCAGCTGACGATGCTGCAGGCCTACCTGGACCAGGGCCAGGCGGAGTTGGCGGTGTTTGAGTTTTTTGTGCGCCGGCTACCCGAGCAGCGCCAGTTCTTGATGGCGGCCGGGCTGGAGCAGGTGCTGGATTTTCTGGAAGGCGCCTGCCTGAGCGAGGCCGAGCTGGCCTGGCTGGCGGGCACCGGGCGCTTCCATGGCCGCTTCATCGAGTCGCTGCGCCTGCTGCGCTTCGAGGGCGCGGTGGACGCCCTGCCCGAGGGCACGGTGTTTTTTGCCGATGAATCGGTGCTGCGCGTGGTGGCGCCCTTGCCGCAGGCGCAGCTGGTGGAGACCCGCATCATCAACCTGCTGCAGTACCAGACGCTGGTGGCATCGAAGGCGGCGCGCGCCCGGCTGGTGGCACCGGTGCTGCAGCTGGTGGATTTCGGGCTGCGCCGTGCCCATGGCGCCGAGGCCGGCCTGCTGTCGGCGCGGGCCAGCTACCTGGCCGGCTTTGACGGCACCGCCACCGTGCTGGCCGGCCTGCACTGGGGCATCCCGCTGTTTGGCACCATGGCCCACGCCTTCATTGAGGTACATGCGCGCGAGACCGAGGCCTTTGAGCACTTTGCCCGCTCGCACCCGCAGGCGGTCACGCTGCTGATCGACACCTACGACACCGAGGCAGCCGCCCGGCAGCTGGTACCGCTGGCGCATCGGCTGGCGGCCGAGGGCATCACGGTGCAGGCGGTGCGCATTGACAGCGGCGACCTGGCCGACCATGCGCGACGGGTGCGCGCCATCCTTGACGTCGGCGGCCTGGGCGGCATCCGCATCTTTGCCAGCGGCAACCTCGACGAATACCGGCTGGCCGAGCTGCTGGGCCAGGGCGCGCCGATCGACGGCTTTGGCGTGGGCACGCGCATGAACACCTCGGCCGACCTGCCGTTTCTGGACTGCGCCTACAAGCTGCAGGAGTACGCCGGCCTGGCGCGGCGCAAGCGCTCGGAGGGCAAGGCCACCTGGCCGGGCCGCAAGCAGGTGTACCGCCACTATGACGCCGCCGGGGTCATGGCCGGCGATGTGATCACCCTGTTGGATGCTGACGGTGACGGTGACGGTGACGGTGACGCTGATGCGCCGCCCGCTGGCCAGCCGCTGCTGCAGCCGGTGATGCGCGCCGGCCGGCGGCTGGCGGCCTCGCCCGGCCTGACCGAAGTACGCCAGCATGCCCGGGCCGAGCTGGCCCGGCTGCCACCGGCCCTGCGCGGGCTGACGCCGGCGCCAACGCCCTACCCGGTGCGGGTATCGGCCGCGCTGGCTGCGCTGCGTGCCGAGGTGGATGCCCGCCTGGATCGGCAGGGTGCGCTTGACGCGGCCGTTGCCACAGCTCATTTGCTATGAATAACATAGCTATAAACCTATATCCAGCAAGGGCTGGAGGCCGATTTCTTCTAAAGATTGTCGAGAATCCCTGCAGTCTGGCGGTGTAACAAGGGCGGGCGCCCGAGCGCTTGCGCTAGGCCACCTTGGCCGAGGGCGTGACGGCCTTCACCACCGACAACAACAAGCTGATGCCAGCCAGCTTTGGCCAGACCGTGACCGGCACCCTGGTGGCTCTGCCTTTTATCTGAGCACGCCAGCCGTGGCTGTGCTACAGGGTCTCGGTATGGCCGTCCACCGTCAGGTCCTGGCCCGAAATGCGGGCGCCGGCGGCCGAGGTCACGAACAGGATGGTGCTGGCAATGTCCTCCGGCGAGATCAGCGTGCGCAGCGACGAGATGGCGGTCAGCCCCTCACGCACCTCGGCCTGGCTTTGGCCGGTCTTGGCCGCCTCGGCGGCAATCACGCGGTCAATGCGCTCGCCGCTGACCGAGCCCGGGCTGACGCAGTTCACCCGCACATTCGCCGGGCCCAGCTCTTGCGCCAGCGTGCGGGTCAGGCCGCGGATGGCCCACTTGGCCGCCGCATAGGGGGCCCGCCGGGCAAAGCCATACTGGCCGGCGGTGGACGACATGTTGACGATGGAGCCGCCGCCCTGCCGGCGCAGGATGGGCGCCGCCGCCCGGGCGCACAAAAAGCAGCTGTCCAGATTGACCGCCAGGCAACGCCGCCAGTCGGCAAACTGCATGTCCTCCAGCAGCGCGGTGGGGCCGGCTACACCGGCGTTGTTGACCAGAATGTCCCGCCCGCCCAGGTGATTCAGCGCGGCCTGGAACAGCGCCGCCACCTGGGCCTCATCGGCCACATCGCACACCTGGCCCGCAAGCGACGGGTGGAGCAGCAGCGTGTCAGCCAGCGCGGCGGCATCAATGTCGCAGATGTACACACGTGCACCGGCGGCGATAAAGGCCTGCGCCGTCACCAGGCCAATGCCGCTGGCAGCGGCGGTGATCAGCACGCGTTGGCCGGCGTGGCTGGGCGTGGCAGTGGCGGTGGGGGTAACTTGGGGCATGATGGCGGCTCGCTGGCAAACTGGTGGGATTAAACCCGTGAATTTA
>CAJAXU010000572.1 GCA_903948045.1 uncultured beta proteobacterium
GCTGGTGGACGTGCAGGGCAAACCCACCACACGGCTGGATTTTTCCGAGCCGGTGGACGGGCTGGAGGCGCCCTGGGGCATGGCGCAGCTGACCTTCATGGCGGACAGCCGGCGCACGCCCGAGCCACCGCGCAACCTGGACGCGCTGTTGGCTTTTGCCAAGGCCAATCCAGGCCGCCTGACCTACCCACGCCCGCCCAACTTCCACGGCACCACCTTTCTCAAACAGCTGCTGCTGGACCTGAACACTGAGCGCAGCGCGCTGTACCGGCCGGTCACGCCAGCGGCCCTAGCCCAGGCCACGGCGCCGCTGTGGCGCACGCTGGACGCGCTGCACCCGCAGCTGTGGCGTGCCGGGCGCCAGTTTCCGCTCAACGCTGAGGCCATGCGCCAGATGCTGGCCGACGGCGAACTGCTGCTGGCGCTGACCTTCAACCCCAACGACGCGGCCAATGAAATCGCCGCCAAGCGTCTGCCCGCCAGCATTGTCAGCTATCAATTTGAGAGTGGCACGATTGGCAACACACACTTCGTCGCGATTCCCGTGAACGCCAGCGCCAGCGACGCCGCGCAGGTGGTCGCCAACTTCCTGCTCAGCCCGGAAGCGCAGGCGCGCAAGGCCGATATCGCGGTGTGGGGCGACCCCACCGTGCTGGCATTGGAGCGCCTGAGCCCAACCGACCGTGCCCGCTTTGCCGCCCAACCGCTGCCGGGCCAGGTGGCGCGAAGTGCGCCAGCCCTGCCCGAGCCGCACGGCAGCTGGGTCGAGCCGATGGAGCGCGAGTGGCTTCAACGCTACGGCCAATAACTGAATCCATCCCTTATGACCACACTGTTGCCCCGGGTCGAACTTGAATCGGCCCCCAACCCCAGCGCCGCCGTGATCTGGCTCCATGGCCTGGGCGCCGACGGCCATGACTTTGCCGGCCTGGTGCCCGAGCTCGACCTCTCAAACTGCCCACCGATCCGCTTTGTGTTTCCGCACGCGCCCAGCATGCCGGTCACGGTCAATGGCGGCTATGTGATGCCGGCCTGGTACGACATCCTGGGGCCGAATCTGGTCAGCCAGCAGGATGCCACCGGCATCCAAGCCTCGGAGCGCGCCATCGTCGCTTTGATCGCGCATGAGGTGGCACGCGGCATCCCGGCTGAGCGCATCGTGCTGGCTGGCTTCAGCCAGGGCTGCGCCATGGCCTTGCACACGGGCTTGCGCCTACCGCAGCGGCTGGCGGGCATCATGGCGCTGTCGGGTTACCTGCCACTGGCAGACCGGCTGGCGGCCGAGCGCCACGCGGCTAATGCCCGCACGCCGGTTTTCATGGCACACGGCACGCAAGACCCGGTGGTGGTGGTGGCGCGCGGCGAAGCCTCGCGCGATGCACTGGCCACGCTGGGCCAGCCGGTGCAATGGCACAGCTACCCGATGCCGCACAGCCTGCACCCGCGCGAGATTGCCGACATCTCGGCCTTCCTGGCCCAGGTGCTGGGGCCGGCCGCTTGAACCAGCTGCTGGAACGCCCCGCGCGCCGCACCACCGCCAAGGCCCGGCCGCCGGTGCTGGGCATCGACTTTGGCACCTCCAACTCGGCGGCGGCCTGGATCGACACCTTGGGTGGCTTGCAGGTGGTGCCGCTGGCCGGTGGCCGTGCCGAAATGCCTACCGCCTTGTTTTTTGCCGGCGAAACGCAGACCGTGCTGTACGGTGCCGAGGCGATGCAGGCCTACCTGGCCGGCACCGAAGGCCGCCTGCTGCGTTCCCTCAAAAGCCTGCTGGGCAGCCGGCTGATGGACGAGTACACCGCCGTCAACGGCCAGAGCCTGCGCTTCTACGACATCCTGGTGCTGTTTTTCAAGGAACTCAAACGTCGCTGCGAGGTCCACGCCGGCCAGCCGCTGACGCACGCGGTACTGGGGCGCCCGGTGCATTTTGTTGATGACGACGCAGAGCGCGATGCCCAGGCCCAGGCCACGCTGGAGCGCGCGGCGCGCGATGCCGGCTTCACCCACCTGAGCTGCCAGCTCGAGCCGATTGCTGCCGCGCTGGATTACGAGCAACGCGTGCAGGGCGAAACCACGGCGCTGGTGGTGGACATTGGCGGCGGCACCTCGGATTTCACCGTGATCCGGCTGAACCCGGCACGCAGCCAGCGGCACGACCGGCGCGCTGACATTCTGGCCACCACCGGCATCCACCTGGGCGGCACCGACTTTGACCGCCTGCTGGATCTGGCCGCCGTGATGCCGCTGCTGGGCTACCGGCACCAGGGCGCAGGGGGCCGGCCGGTGCCCAACAGCGTATTTTTTGACTTGGCCACTTGGCACCTGATTCACCAGGCCTACACCCGGCGCGCGCTGCACTTCGCAGCCGAGTTGCGCCCCAGTTACGCCGACCCGGTGCTGCACCAGCGCCTGATGCAGGTGCTGGAGGGGCAACATGGCCACCGCCTGCTGTCGGCGGTGGAAGCTGCCAAGATTGCCTGCTCCGAGTCGGGCCAACTGGCAGCGATTGACCTGGCATTTTTGGGCGCAGGCCTGGACGCCGGCATCGACACCGGGCGCCTGCAGGAGGCGCTGCAAACCTCGGTGGCGCAGGTGGTGCAGTGCGCCCAAGCCTGCGTCAGCGCGGCCGGCCGGACCGGCGTGGACGTGGTCTACCTGACGGGCGGCTCGTCGGCGCTGCGGCCGCTGGTCGAGGCATTGCGAACGGCCATGCCGCAGGCGCAACTGGTGGAAGGCAACCGCTTTGGCGGGGTGGCGGCGGGGCTGGCCCATGCCGGGGCGGCGGTGGGCAGATAAGCATGACGCCCACCAACCTTCACCCGGCCAACATCCTGCTGATCAAGAGCCACAGCATGGGCATCGGCGACCTGCTGCGCAGCTCGGCCGCCTGGAGCGCACTGAAGGCGCGCTGGCCCGAGGCGCGGTTGCACCTGCTGATGCTGAGCAAGCACAGCGGCTACGCCACGGAAACTTTCATCCGCGGCCACCACCTGTTGGCCAGTGCGCACTTTGTGACGGTCAAAACGGGGCATCCGGGCCAGGGCAGGCAACCCAGCCGGCCACGGGCCCAGGTCTGGGCCGAGGTGGCGCAACGGCTAAAAGACCAACCCGTCGACCTGATCATCGACTGCGAATCTGGCGGCATGAGGACCGCGCTGCTGACCTGGTGGCTGGGCCGGATCAAACGGGCGCAACGGGTGGGCATCGCACAGTTTCCGCTGCGCCGCCTGTGCTACGACCTGGTGGCACCCAGCGGACCACGCTACGCGGCTCGCCTGGGTCTGCCGCTGCCAATCGACTACACCGAGCGCGATTTTGTGGCCCTGGCCGCGCTCGGCATCGCGCGCAACGGCACCCGCATCACGTTGCACAGCGCGGCCGCCGGCCAGGCCTGGCGCCAGGCCCATCCGCTGGCTGCCGGCGCGGGCCAACGCCTGGTGATGCTCAACATCGGTTGCGGTACCGAAGACGCGATCCCGAAGCGGCCGGCCCTGCCAGCGCTGGTGGCCTGCCTGGTGGCGCTGTATGCGCAGCAGCCCTTTGCGCTGCACCTGTCGGGCGCCGAGTTTGAGCGCGAAATCAACCAGGCCTTTGTCGCCCTTCTCCAGGCGGCGCTAACGCAACGCGGCTGGCAGACCCCAGTGGTCGACTGGGCCGGCCAGCTGAGTCTGGATGAGCTGACCGGTCTGTTGGGGCAGGCCGACCTGGTGGTCTCCAGCGACTCCGGCCCCTACCACATGGCCGTGGCGCTGGGCGTACCCACGCTGTGCTGTTTCAACTTTGACACACCACCGTCCTGTCACCCGCAGCCCGGGGTGGTGGCGCTAACCCTGCCCGAGCCGGGGGCGTTTGTGCGGTCAGCGCTGGGGCTGCTGGCCGCCGGGCGCCCGGCCTGAGTCGCGCCCCAGGGCGACCAGAATGCCCAGACCGATGCAACAGAAGTCGCCCATGCCAATGCCGTAAATCAGGGAGTTGAACAGGCCCGAGATCACCAGCGCCAGCACCATGGCCTGCAGGGCGTGCCCGTCATTAGCGGCCAGCCCCC
>CAJAXU010000573.1 GCA_903948045.1 uncultured beta proteobacterium
GGCGCCGATGACGCGCTCGTTCTCGCCCGGCGGCGTTCCGACTGACGATGTGACGGCGTATTACCGCCGCCGCGCCGCCAGTGCAGTGGGCCTGATCGTGTCCGAGGGCACGGTGGTGCAGCGCCCGGCGGCGTCCAACGACCCCGATGTGCCGCGCTTCTGGGGCGACGACGCGCTGGCGGCCTGGCAACAGGTGATTGAGGGCGTGCATGCGGCGGGCGGCCTGATGGCGCCGCAGCTCTGGCATGTGGGCGCGGTGCGCAACCGGCGCACCACATGGCTGCCGCCCGGCCCCTGGGATTCGCCGTCGGGCCTGTCCTCGCCCGGCAAAAAAATCGCCGAGCCCATGAGCGACGCCGACATTGCCGACACCATCGCCGCCTTTGCCCGGGCCGCTGGCGCGGCCAAACGGCTGGGTTTTGACGCGATCGAGCTGCATGGCGCCCATGGCTACCTGATTGACCAATTTTTCTGGGAGGGCACCAACCTGCGTGAGGACGGGTACGGCGGCGCCAGCCTGGTGCAGCGCGGCCGCTTTGCCGCAGACATCCTGAAGGCGGTGCGCGCTGAGGTGGGGCCTGACTACCCGGTGATCATCCGGCTGTCGCAGTGGAAGCAGCAGGACTACGCGGTGCAGATGGCCCGCACGCCGCAGGAGATGGAAGCCTGGCTGCAGCCGCTGGCCGACGCTGGTGCCGACATCTTCCATTGCTCGCAGCGCCGCTTTTGGGAGCCCGAGTACGCCGGTTCCGACCTCAACTTTGCGGGCTGGGCTAAAAAGCTCACCGGCAAACCCACCATCACGGTGGGCTCGGTCGGCCTGTCGGGCGAGTTCATTGCCTCGTTTGGCGGCGAGGGCTCGCAACCGGCCGCGCTGGACGAACTGCTGCGCCGGCTGGATCGGGGCGACTTTGACCTGGTCGCGGTGGGCCGGGCTCTGATCAGTGACCCTGATTGGGTACTCAAGGTGCGGGACGGCCGCGCCAGCGAGCTGTCGGATTACTCGCCGGCTGCGTTGGCCAAGCTGGTCTGATCGATCGGGCGGTAGTGAGCCGCAGGTGCCCACTGACCTGCTCGCCCTAGACCCCAGCGGCAGTAGACTCAAACCGCCGGATGCGGGAAATCGTTTCTGCCATGGCGTCGCGCGCGCATTCCGTGTCGTAGTGGGTTTGCAGGTTGATCCAGCTCTGGGCATCGGTGCCAAAAAATGCGCCAAACCTCAGTGCCGTGTCCACGGTAATGCCGCGCTGGCCTTTCACAATCTCATTGATGCGCCGGGGCGGCACGCCAATGGCCTTGGCCAAGGCATATTGGCTTAGACCCAGAGGCGCAAGCCAGTCTTCCGCCAGGATGATGCCTGGATGAATCAGGGGGACTTCACGGGTCATGGTAATCATCCTTTCAGTGGTAATCCACTATCTCAACGTTTTGGGCGTGGACTGTGGTCCAGATAAAACACACGCGCCACTGGCTGTTAATTCGAATGCTGTGCTGCCCAAGGCGATCACGCCTCAGCGCTTCCAGTTGGTTGCCCGGTGGCACGCGCAAAAACTCCAGGGTGTTGGCTGCATGTAACTGTTGCAACTTGCGCAGTGCCACTGATTCAAAGTTGGCAAACCGGGCAACGCGTTTGCCACTGAAAAGCGCTTCTGTGTCACTGCATTTGAAGCTTTGAATCATCCGTTAAATAGTAACGTTCATCGTTATTAAAATCAAGCCCCAATTTCCCCCAACAAATCGCCGCCGCCACAGGCCGAGCCTCAGTCATCGTCACCCTTGTTTTTGTCGCTGGCTTTGCGTTCGCCGCCCTTGCCCTGAATGTCGTGCTTGTTGCTGCTGCGGTGGCAGCTCACGCAATTGGTGAAGTCGCGGATGCCTTCCTCCACGTGCTCGCGGCGGATATTGGCCACCGTGTGTTCATGGCAGCCGTAGCAGGTGTAGGTGCGGTAGTCGTTGCGGACATGGCAGGTGGCGCAGGGTGCGTTGTGGTCGCGGTCCAGCACAAAGTACTTGGCGTGGTCAAAGGTGGCCGGCGTCCACTGGGTGTTGCTGTGGCACTGCGAACAGTTGCCGCTGATTTGCCGGTGCAGCGGGTCGGTGGGCGCGGTGTGGCAGCTTTGGCATTGGCTGGCGGTAGCGGTGTTCAGCAGGCTGTGGTCAAAGCTGCCTTGCAGGTGGTAACGGCGCACGCCCGCATGGTCGCTGTGGCAGCCCATGCAATTTTGGCTGGACAGCGCCTGGTGGAACGGGGTGCGGCTGAGCGGCTTGGCAATCGGGGCGCCCAGGGTGGTTAGCTTGCCAATGTCGGCTGGCTTGTGGCAGCTGATGCACTTGGTCGCGCTGGCGCCGGTGAAAGCGCTGTGGCAGGCGAAGCAGTCGGTGGCCAGCGCCTGGTGGCCCGGAATCAGCTTGCCCGGGCCCACCATCAGATGCGGCCAGGCAAAGGTGAGCGCCACCAACAACAGCAGGTTAATGGCCAGGATCACCTTGAGGGTGCGACTCATGCCCAGCCCCAAAACAGGAAGATGCTGATGATGTGACCCAGCGCCAGCACCGCAAAGGCGATGAAGATCGGGATGTGCAATTTGCGCCACTGCGCCATGGCGCCCAGCGCCACCGCATCCCAGAACACCGCCTGTTCGACCTCGGGCAGCGACAGGCCACGCAGCTGGAAGCGCTCGCGCTCGCCCTGCACATGGCGACGCGCGGTCTTGAGCAAAAACTTGCCGACCAGGCCGCTGACCACGTTGATGCTCATGGCCACGGTGGCCAGCCAGGGCAGGATGCTGTTGAAGTGGATGCCGGCATGGATCAGCACCAGCAAGGAGCCCAGCCAGGCCGCGAACTCATGCGCCTTCAACAGGGTTTTCGGGTCGCCGGCCGCAACCCAATGCCGCTTGCGCAGCGAGTAGTACAGGGAACCGATGATCAGCAGCGTGCCGGGAATGCCCAGGTAGCGCCCCACCCACACCAGGTTGAGGCGGTGCAGCAGGTAGTCGCCTCCCAAGGCGGCAGCGGCCAGCAGGCCCAGCAGCAGCGCAAACGGCAGCACATGGCCACGCCACAGCGAGGGGGTGGAGGTGGTGGTCATTCAAGCGTCCAGCGTGACGGCGCTGACTGGCGTGCTCACGCACAGCAGGCAGGTACCCGGTTCGGGGGTGTGGTCCGGCGCGTGCGCATACCGCACCTGACCGGCGCGGATGGTGGTCTGGCAGCTGCCACAGCTGCCGCTGCGACAGCCGCTGGCGACGTCGATGCCATTGGCCTCGGCCAGATCAAGCAGACTGCTGAGGCCTGGACGCCAGGTACAGGTCTTGCCTGAGCTGGCAAAGGTGACTGCAAAGGGCTCGGCGACCGGGCCGTCGGCCGCCAGGCCTGGCGGGCTCACTGCTGCCTTTCGACGGGGGATCGAGGCCGGGCCAAAGGCCTCGAAGTGGATGCGCTCACCTGCCACGCCCCAGCCCTCCAGCGCCGGCACCAGGCTGACCAGCAACGCAGTGGGGCCGCACAGATAAAAATGGTAGGGCTTGAGCGGCAGCACGCTGCGCAGCAGCCGCACATCGATCCGGCTGTGGTGCTGGTGTACCAGCGCCGCTCGCTCGCGTGGTTCGGCTGTGGATGGCGGCCCGCTGAAGCACAGGTGCAGGTGGAAATTAAGGTGCCTTGCCGCCAGGGCTTGCAGCTGCGGCAGCATCACCAGCTCGGCGGCCTCGCGCACACCGTAAAACAACCAGACCTCGCGCTCGGGCTGCTCTTGCATCGCCGAGTTGACCATGCTCAGCATCGGTGTGATGCCAATGCCGCCGGCGATCAGCACCACCGGCGCCTGGCCGCGGTCAAGGTGGAAGCGACCAGCGGGTGCGCGCACCTGCAGCAAGCTGCCAACGCTGAGCTGGTCATGAAAAAAATGTGACACAGCACCGGTGGCTGCTGCCAAGCTGCCCGCCGCTTGGACTGGTGCCGGTGCGCGCTTGATCGTGACGCGGTAGGCGTCGGCGTTTGGCGCGTCCGACAGCGAGTAGCAACGCACCACGGCGGCCGTGTTGCCCTGCGCGGCGGGCAGCTCCAGCCGAAAGGTCAGGAACTGGCCGGGCAAGAAAGGTGGCAGTGGCCCGCCATCGTCTGGCACCAGCTCGAACGAGCACACCTGGCCGGCCGCATCTTCCAGGGTTTTGGCCCGCACCCGGAACGGGCGAAAGCCGGCCCAGGCGGGCAAGTCCGCATCGGCTGGCGCTGCATCAGCGGGGGCGGCTTCGGCGGGAGACGGCAGCTCAACCCCGCCCTTGATGGCCGCCGTGCGCAGGGCGGTGTAGGCCTGCCAATGCCGCACAAACGCCAGTGCCATCAGGGTCACCACCTGCAGCAGCAGGGCCCCCAGAATCCACTGCAGCAGCGTGATCGACGTCATCTTGGCCCGAGCCTAAGGCCTGCAGGCGCATTGGCGATTGACGGGCATCAAGGAAGCTTATGTGTCTTCAATCATTGCCGTTCAGCAGGTCGGTATCGACCTCGGCTTCTGGCCACAGCGCCGCTAAATACGATCTTCGCGGGTTCCCCAAACTGCCTAGTGGGCAGTAACGCCGAATTTCAAGCCGGTGGCCTTGAGAACGGCGTTGAGGGTTCTGATGGTCGGGTTACCACGGGTAGACAGCGTACGGTACAGGGTCTCGCGCGAAAGGCGTGCCTTCTCGGCTGTAGAGGCGATGCCTCCACGAGCCTCGACAACCTTTCTAAGCGCGGTGAGGTAGGTCTTAGGGTCGTCGTCTTCCCCTGCAGCGTTGAGATATTCGGCTGTAAATTCTGCGTCCTTCAGCTGCTCAAACAGCCAGTCGTCATGTTTGATCGTTTCTTTCACGTGTTTCTCCTTGTCTGCCACTCTTTCCATCGGCTAATTGCTCTGGTGATGTCTGCACCTTGGGTGCGCTTGTCACCCCCGTCGCACAGCAAAACCACGCGTTTATTGTTTATAGCGTAATGATTGACCGCTGATAGACCACCCCTCACCAATCCTCCTTCACCGCCAGCACCGCGTCGCGTCCGGCGGCCGGGCGGGCGCTA
Organism: uncultured beta proteobacterium; assembly: GCA_903948045.1. Lineage (GTDB taxonomy): Bacteria > Pseudomonadota > Gammaproteobacteria > Burkholderiales > Burkholderiaceae_C > Rhodoferax. The sequence continues at coordinate 5,059 of CAJAXU010000573.1, forward strand.
AGCCAGGCGGTCAGGGTGCCGGCCAGCACCACGGCCAGGCACAGCAGCAGCAGGCGCGGCCAGGGCAGCATCAGGTCCATGGTCCAGTGAAAGCTTTGCGGGTTGACCACCTTCACCAGCACCACGGCCACGGCCAGACCCAGCCCCAAGCCGGCAATCGCGCCCACGCTGGTCCAGACCGCGCCCTCGGCCGTGACCACGGTCAGGATCTGGCGCCGCGTCAGGCCCAGGTGGGCCAGCAGACCAAACTCTTTACGGCGCGCCAGCACCTGCGCGCTGAAGCTGGCCGCCACGCCAAACAGGCCAATGCCGATGGCCACTGCCTGCAGCCAGTAGGTCACGGCAAAGCTGCGGTCAAAAATCTTGAGTGAGGTGGCGCGGATCTGGCTGGCGGTGCCAAACTCCAGCAGCGCACCGGCGCCCGGTGCCTCCTGTTCGGCCAGCGCGCGTATGCCCTGCTGCACGGTGGCCGGGCTGGCGCCGTCCTGCAGCCAGACGGCCAGGTCATTCACGCGCCGGTCCGGGCTGATGCGCTCGTAGGCGCGCCGGTCCAGGGCGATGCTGCCCGACTGGCGGGCATAGTCGCGCCACACGCCTGCTACAAAAAAAGGTGCAATACCACCAGTATTGACGTGGCCTGGAGGCCAAAAATGCTTGTAAAGAGGGGCAAATTCAGCACCCGGCTGGGCACCGTACAAGTCCACCATGGCCTCGCTCACATAAATGCCGATTTGCCCCGGCGGTACCGGTAGCGCCGTGCCGACCAGCGGCAGGCTGCGGGCTGGGTCGTCGATTTGGCTCACCAGCAGCGCCACCGGTGGCCGGGCCGGGTCCAGCAGCAGCGGCAGCTGGCGCTGGGCGCGCAGCGATTGCACGCCGGGCAGGGCGGCAGCGGCCTGTACCAGCGCCGGGCTGAAGAACAGCGTGTCGCTCTCGCGCAGGGTGGTGGCGCTGCGCACATACAGGTCGGCTGGCAGCAGCCGGTCCAGCCAGTCGGTGACCGAGGCGCGAAAGCTGGCCACCATCACGGTCAGCGCCACCGCCAGCGCCAGCGAGGCCACCACACCGCTCAGCGCCACGGCGGCGCTGTCACGCTGACGCCGCGCCCGCTCCACCGCCAGCAGCGGCAGCAGCCAGCGCTGCACCCAGGGGCTGAGCCGGTCCAGCAGCAGAGCGATCAGCCAGGGCAGGGCGCCAATGCCGCCCACCAGCAGCAGCGCGACCGACAGATAGGCCGCCACTGGCAGGTCAAAAATGGCTGGAGCCCTTGTCAATGCTAGGCCGGCTGCTATCAAAACCATACTGAGCCAGCGTTGGTGCGGGCGTGAGGCGGCGCTGCCCAGGCCTTTGAGGGTTTGCGCCGGCGGCAGCGCTTGCGCCTGCCGGGCCGGCCACCAGCCACCCACCAGCGCCGCCGCCACGCCCAGCAGACCGTAGAGCAGGGCGGCGCTGCCCTGCCACTGCAATTGCGGCGCCACGCCAGTGAAATAGCCGCCGCCCAGGTCGCCGCCCAGCAACTTCAGCGCCAGCGCTGCCAGCGCCGTGCCCAGCGCCACCCCGGCGGCACTGCCCACCACGCCCAGTGCGAGCGCCTCCCACAGCACCAGCGCCAGCCGGGCGCGCGCGCTCAGGCCCAGCACGCCCAGCAGGGCAAACTGCTGGGCCCGCTTGGCCACACTCAGCGCCAGCACCGAGAACACCAGAAACGCCCCGGTGAACAGGGCAATCAGCGCCAGCACCGTCAGGTTGACGCGGTAGGCGCGTGACAGGTTGCCCAGCCGCTCGGCGGCGTCGCCTGGCTCGCTCAGGCCCAGGCCGGCGGGCCAGCCGGGGCTGGTCTGCAGTTCGCGCACCAGGGCGGCGCGGTCGGCACCGGCCTGCAGGCGCAGGTCGATGCGGCTGAGCTGGCCCTGGCGGTCAAACAGGTCTTGCGCCGCGCCCAGGTCCATCACCGCCAGTGGCGCACCGCCGCTGGCTAGGCTGCCGGCCACCAGCACCGGCTGCAGGCGCAAACCGGTTTGCAGCTGCACACCGGTGCGGCCCAGGCGCTGGCGCGCGCTGGCGTTCAGGAACACTGTGGCTGGGGCAAACAGCGCCAGCCGGTCGGCGTCGGCATCGGGCCGCGGCAGCAGGTCGGGTGACACTGTGGCCACCACAATCGCGTCCACCCCCACCACGCGCAGCGGCAGGCGCGCGCCGGCGCCGTCGGTGGCCTGGGTGTTGACCTCCAGCACCGGCGAGGCGCTGGCCACCAGCGGGTGGCGTGCCACCAGTGCGTACACCGCTTCGTCAAAATTGCCCTGGGCGCTGGTCAGGCTCAGGTCGGGCTGGCCGCTGACCGAGCGCGTGGCCTGGGCAAACTCATCGAGCGCCGAGGCGTTGATCAGGTGCACCGAAAACGCCAGCGCTACGCCCAGCATCACCGCCAGCACGGCGGCGGCGTTGCGCCAGGGGTGGTGGCGCAACTCTTGCCAGGAGAAGGTGCGCAACAGCTCAAACATGCTCGGGTGGGGTGGGGTGAAAAGAAAGGGTGGCCGCAGGGCCGTGCTGGCAGTGTATGACGCACTTGCGCATTCGCAACCGGGCCGTTGCAGAGCTCGCCAGAATCGGCGCCAATGTGGCCCGAAGCCCGGGCCGCTTGGGCTGTCGCCATTCATAAGGGAGCATGGGCATGGGTGAACGTTTGACGGTGGGGGAGATTTGCACGCGCAGTGTGACCATTGCGTTTCGCAGCACGCCGCTCAATGGCGCGGCGCGGCTGATGCGCGAGAACCATGTCGGCAGCCTGGTGGTGGTGGAGGAAACCGGCGGGCTGCGTGTGGTGGTCGGTATCCTGACCGACCGCGACATCGTTACCGCCGTGGTGGCGGCCGACCTCGAACCTGCCACGCTGCGCACCGAAGACGTGATGAGCACCGACCTGATCACCGCGCGCGAGGACGACTCGCTGATCGACTTGGTGCGCAGCATGCGCCGCAAGGGGGTGCGCCGGGTGCCGGTGGTGGGGTCGCAGGGCGAGCTGGTGGGCTTGGCCGCGCTGGATGACGTGCTCGATGTGCTGTCGCAAGAGCTCAGCCTGCTGGTGGGCGCCATCGACAGCCAGGGCAAACGCGAGCGCCAATTGCGGCGCTGACCCGTTGCGCTGAGCGCCGTCCCTACAGGGTGCGGCGCAGCGCCTCAAAGAACAGTTCGGACTGCTGGCGTTCGCTCTCGGTTTGCGCGCCCACCCGTGCCGCCAGGGCCGGGTCGCAGGGGGCTAGTGGCCGGCCGGTGGATTGGGCCAGCACCTGCATCATGCAGGCGCGCTCCAGAAAATACAGGTCGTCGTAGGCATGGGCGATCTGGCGACCGCACACCACCACGCCGTGGTTGCCCAGAAACACCACGTCGGCCCCGTGCATCGCCAGCGCAATGCGCTCACCCTCGCCGGCGTCCAGTGCCAGCCCGTTGTAGTGCGGGTCAGCCGCCACCCGGCCATGAAAGCGCATGGCGTTTTGCGACAGCGTGGTGTCCAGCGCCCGGTCGCGGGTGAGTGTCAGTGCCGTGGCATAGGGCATGTGGGTGTGCAGCACACAGGCCTTGCCGGCCAGCCGGTGAATCGCCGAGTGGATGTGCATGGCGGTAGATTCCACCGGGTGGCGCCCGGCCAGGCGCTGGCCCAGCACGTCGATCAGCACAATGTCGTCGGCCTGCACCTCTTGCCACAGCAGGCCCTGTGGGTTGAGCAAAAAGCGGCCCGAGCCGTCGGCCAGCTCCACGCTGAAATGGTTGCACACGCCTTCGGACAAGCCGTGATGTGCGGCGGCGCGCAGGGCTAGCGCCAGGTCAGCCCGGGCCTGGGTCACGGCGGGGCTTTGGTAGTCGAGTTCGTGTTGGGTCATGGGACGTGTGTCAGGTTGGCCTTGAAGAATACTGCATCATGGCGATGGCGGTGGCGGTGGCGGTGGCGGTGGCGGTGGCGTTGGGCGGGGCCGGCGTGCCTGATTCCGCTCGTGTCCCCCGGGCCCAGCAGCCTGCCGGCTCCCGGTCCCTCCGCCTTGACCTCGCTGCACCAGGCACGCCGGCCCCGCCTTGGTTGGGCAAGGTGTCGCTCCGGCAGGCGGCTCCGCGTCATTCCCGGTCAAGCCGGGCACGACAGGCATTAGCAGGCATGACAGGGTTTGCACGCGAGGGTTGTCAAGGTGGTGCCGGGCTGAGGGGCGGAGCGAGGTAAAGGGGGAAAGACGCAGGGGCCCGCCGGGCCC
>CAJAXU010000574.1 GCA_903948045.1 uncultured beta proteobacterium
AGCACGCCTCCGTTTTGCACAACCTCTTGATCGGCCGCCATACGCACCGCCAAACCGGCTTTTGGCAAGACCTGTTCTTCACGCCCGCCGCGCGCGAGGCCGAACTGCAGTCGCGCGAAAAAGCCGAAGAGGTGATTGATTTTCTGAACCTGCAGCACTACCGCGACACCTTTGTGGCTGGCCTGCCCTATGGCGTGCGCAAAGTCGTTGAGATGGCGCGCGCCCTGTGCACCGAGCCCCGCCTGCTGCTGCTGGACGAGCCCTCATCCGGGCTGAATGTGGAGGAAACCGACGACATGGCGTTCTGGATCCAGGACATTAGCAACGAGCTCGGCATCACGGTGCTGATGGTGGAGCACGACATGAGCCTGGTGTCCAAGGTGTCCGACCGGGTGCTGGCCATGAACCAGGGCGAGGTGCTGGCCATGGGCACACCACGCGAGGTGCAAAGCGATGCCGGCGTGATCGAAGCCTACCTCGGCTCGGTCGATGACGTCTCGTCGCTGCGCCGGGAGACCGCATGAGCAGCACCCCACCGCCCGTGAGCGACCTGCCGGTGCTCAAGCTGCTCAATGTGGAGAGCGCTTACGGCCCGATCAAGGCCATCCGCGGCGTGAGCCTGCAGGTGCGCCGGGGCGAAATCGCCACCGTGCTCGGCTCCAACGGCGCCGGCAAGACCACCATCCTGAAAACCATCTCGGGCATCATCGACCCGCGCAAGGGCTCGATCGAGTTCAAGGGCAATGACATCACGGCGCAAGACCCGGCGCTGATCGTGCAGCAGGGCCTGAGCCATGTGCCCGAGGGGCGCGAGGTGTTTCCGCTGCTGAGCGTTCGTGACAACCTGCTGATGGGCGCCTACACCCGGCAGGACCGCGACGGCGTAGCCACCGACATCGAGGCGGTGTACGGCTATTTCCCGATCCTGCGTGAACGGGCCGCACAGGACGCTGGCCTGCTGTCGGGCGGCCAGCAGCAGATGCTGGCGATCTCACGCGCGCTCATGGCCAACCCCGACCTGATGCTGCTGGATGAGCCCAGCCTGGGCCTGAGTCCAAAGCTGACCAAGGAAATTTTCGAGATCGTGGTGCGCATCAACCGCGAGCGCGGCACCACCATCCTGCTGGTGGAGCAAAACGTGGCGCGGTCGCTGGCCATCTCCGACCGCGCCTATATCCTGGATCAAGGGCTGATCGTGCACGAAGGCACGGCCAAAGACCTGCTGGCCGACGAAGCGATACAGAACAAGTACTGCGCGGTGTGACTGGCGCGCAGGCCCCTATCGGTCGAATAAATCTGGGTGTGCCCCGCATGCAAAGGAGAGGATAGAGGAAGCTATTTTTGACTTTCGCAATAGCGCTGAGCGCCACACTGGCTAGCGCCGCAGATGTTCGTGCCGTCGCGGCGCCCCCTCCGCAGCAAACACAGAGCTAGCTCCTCGCTTTGCAGCGCAAAGAGCCACACGCCAATTTCGGCTTCCCGGTGACTCAGCCGTCTTTGAATGCTGCTGCGAGCACATCGCGCAGTTCATATTCCAAAAAAGGCTTTGGCAGATAGCCCGCCGGCTCCGAACGCTTTGCCCGTTCCAGATTGCCGGCATCGGTG
>CAJAXU010000575.1 GCA_903948045.1 uncultured beta proteobacterium
ATCATCGGTCGCTTGTCAGGTCGGGTCTCAACGCTGCGATTGAGCTGAGACAGGGCGATAACCGGGCACTGCAGCTCTTTGGCCAGCATTTTCAAACCCCGCGAGATTTCACCCAATTCGGTGGCGCGGTTCTCACCGTCGTTGCTTGAGCCACTCATCAGCTGCAGGTAGTCGACCACGATCAAGCCGAGCTTGCCGCACTGACGTGACAGCCGCCGCGCATTGGCCCGCAACTCGCTGGACGTCAGCCCAGCCGATTCATCAATGTGCAGGGAGATTGTGCGCAACTTCTCGATCGCCTCAGTCAGGCGAGGCCACTCATCGTCGGTGAGCTTGCCGGTGCGCAAGTGACTTTGGTCAATGCGGCCAATCGAGCCCACAATCCGCACCGCCAATTGGGCGGCACCCATTTCCATGGAGAACACGGCCACAGGCAGGCCCTCATTGAGGGCCACATGCTCCGCAATGTTGATCGCCAAGGCGGTCTTGCCCATCGAGGGACGCGCCGCCAGCACGATGAGATCGCCAGCTTGGAAGCCCGCCGTCATGCGATCGAGGTCGTAGAAGCCGCTCGGCACCCCGGTCACATCGTTGGGGTTGTCGGCCATCTCCTGGACCCGGTCCAGCAACTTGACCACCAGGGATTCCATGGCCTGGAACCCCTGCTTGGTGCGGGCACCCTCCTCCCCGATATTGAAGATCTTCTGCTCGGCTTCGTCCAGAATGGTCGCAACCGGGCGACCTCGCGGGTTAAAGGCGTTGGTGGCGATCTCGTCGCTGGCGCTTACCAGCTTGCGCAAAATAGCGCGCTCACGCACGATCTCGGCATAACGGCGGATATTGCCGGCGCTGGGAACGTATTGGGCCAACGAGTTCAGGTAGGCCAGCCCACCAATCTCCTCGGCCTTGCCTTGACTCAGCAACTGCTCAAACACCGTGATCACATCCGCAGGCTTGGAAGCATTCACCAGTGCACCGATAGCGCCAAACACCATGCGATGTTCAAAACGGTAAAAATCGCTCTCCGTCAGCAAGTCCCCAACGCGGTCCCAGGCCCCGTTGTCGAGCAGCAATCCCCCCAGCACACTGGACTCTGCCTCGGTGGAGTGGGGCGGAATACGCAATTGCGCGACCTGGCGATCCAGGCCGTAGTCATCATCGACGGCAGAAAATACGGCTGACATTGTGTTTCCTAGTGGCCTTGCATGCTACGCCAGGCCCGGCGCGGCGTCGAGTGACAAGTTGGGCACAAGCCAGTGACAAGCTGTGCACAACATGTGGAAAGAGCAATGAACCAGCGGTCCATTGAAAAAGCCGCCCGGGCTTGCACCCCGGCGGCTCTGGCTTGAGAAGACCAGCGGCTTAAATCAGGCCGTTTCGCCGTAGACAGACACGGTGATGTCAACCACCACATCGGTGTGCAAGGCGACACTGACCGTGCTTTCGCCAACGACCTTGATCGGACCGTTGGGCATGCGGATCTGGGCCTTGCCAACCTTGTAGCCGGATTTTGTCAGCTCTTCAGCGATATCAGCGTTGGTCACAGAACCGAATAAACGGCCATCGACGCCCGCCTTTTGCGTCAGCTTGCAGGTCGAGCCTGACAGCTTTTCGCCAACGGCTTGCGCTTCTGCCAGCTTCACACCAGCAGCTTTTTCAAGCTCGGCGCGGCGGGCTTCGAATTCCTGTTTGGCCGAAGCAGTGGCGCGACGGGCGCGGCCGGTTGGGATCAGGAAATTACGGGCGTAACCGTCTTTCACACGCACGATTTCACCGAGATTGCCAAGGTTAACGACCTTGTCGAGCAGAATGATTTGCATGATCGCGTTCCTTAGATTTTGTGCTGGTCGCTGTACGGCAGCATGGCAAGAAAGCGGGCACGCTTGATTGCAGTGTTGAGCTGACGTTGGAAAATTGCCCGGGTCCCGGTCAGTCGGGCCGGGATGATCTTGCCGTTTTCGGCGATGAAATCGCGCAGGGTGTCGATGTCTTTGTAGTCGATCTCTTCCACGCCGGTCACTGTGAAGCGGCAAAAGCGCTTGCGCTTGAAGAGCAGATTTTGGGCTGGGCGCTTGGGGCGCTTGTCTTTGTTATTGAAACGTTTTGGTCCGGCCATGATGGACTCCTTAAATATTGACGAATTCGTTGATCTAGCTGAAATCTTGCAGGTGATACACCACGTGTTTGCCATTGAGAGGCGTGGCCAG
>CAJAXU010000576.1 GCA_903948045.1 uncultured beta proteobacterium
CGAGCCTCGTTCACCACGAGACCACGGCCGCCATACTGCTGGCCGTTCATGCCGTTGATGGCTGCTTGCGCTTCCGCGTCGCTGCCCATCTCGACAAAACCGAAACCTTTGGAGCGGCCGGTGTCACGTTCCATCATGACCTTGGCGCTGGTGACCGTACCGTGTGCGGCAAAAGCTTGCTGCAGGTCTTCATCACGGAAAGAATAGGGCAGGTTGCCCACGTAAAGTTTGTTGCCCATGAAAGGACTCCTCAAAATAACTCAAAACGCGATGGAGTCCAAACCGCAATCAACAAACCAATGAAGACTTATAGCAGACGCGAAACTGACTAATCACCGCAAACTCGTATCGCCAAATTTGGACAATACGAGCGCATTATGCGTCAAGTTTGGGTGCGCCAAGTAAATATTTTGCGCCCGCTCAAAAATCGGACCTAAATTGTGTCACGCTAAGCTGCTAGGGGGCGGTTTCGATTTGTCGGCGCCCAGTGCGTATCAAGTGGAAAGGGGTGCGGTCTTGGTGCAGCCACCCAGGGTCAAAATCTGTTGCATCGCCAGTCTGGCAGAGGCCCGGCTGGCGCTCGACCTCGGCGCGTCCGCGCTCGGCTTGGTGTCGGCCATGCCCAGCGGGCCGGGCGTCATTGGCGATGCCCTGATCGCCGCCATTGCGGCTGAGGTGCCGCCGCCCACAGCCACCTTTTTGCTGACCGCCCGGCAGGACGCCGCGTCCATCCTGGTTCAGCACGCGATGTGCCTCACCACCACGATCCAGTTGGTCGATCGGGTGGCCGAGGCCGAACTGCGCCTGCTCAAGCTGGCGTTGCCTCGCGTTCAGCTGGTGCAGGTAATCCACGTGGTCGACGATGGCGCAGTGGCCGAGGCGCTGGCCTTGGCACCCCTGGTGGACGCTTTGCTACTGGACTCCGGAAACCCAGCACTGGCGGTGAAGGAGCTTGGCGGTACCGGCCGCACCCACGACTGGCGCTTGAGCCGGCGCATCCGGGATCGGGTGGCTTGCCCGGTTTATCTGGCCGGTGGCCTGACACCAGCCAATGTGGGCGCGGCGATCGAGGCGGTGCAACCGTTTGGGCTGGATTTATGCAGCGGCGTGCGCACCGGTGGGCGGCTGGACCCAGCTAAGCTGCAGGCCTTTTTTGACGCCGTCGCCGGTCGGCCTGCAGGCTAACTTTCCAGCTGACTTACCAGTTGGCTTCGCGCTCCGGCGTGGCGCTGATTCTGTGAATCGACAGGTCAGCGCCGTCAAATTCTTCCTCCTGACTCAGGCGCAAGCCCAGCGTGAGTTTGAGCAGGCCATAGACCAGCAGCCCGGCCAGTCCGGCCCAGGCCACCCCCAGTCCGGTGCCAATCAGCTGTGCGCCCAGCGACACGCCGCCCAGCCCACCGAGTGCCTTGCTGCCAAACAGCCCGGCTGCTACCCCACCCCAGGTGCCGCACAGGCCGTGCAGCGGCCAGACCCCCAGCACGTCGTCGATCTTCCAGCGGTTTTGCGTCAGGGTGAACATCAGCACAAAAATGGCGCCAGCCACGCCACCCACCACCAGGGCGCCCAGCGGGTGCATCAGGTCGGAGCCGGCGCACACTGCCACCAGACCGGCAAGCGGCCCGTTGTGCACAAAGCCGGGGTCATTTTTGCCCACGATCAAGGCGGCCA